>NZ_FXTB01000009.1 GCF_900182605.1 Saccharicrinis carchari | reverse complement strand
CTTTATTTTTTAACCTCCAAATATTAATCGCAAGTTTTTTTTAAGCAGACAAGCAAGATAACACTTAAAAGCTAAACGACCAAATGGTTAGCCTAAGAAAAAAATATTAACCCACCCGAATTGAGCGACGAGACATTAGGGATTAGACATTAGGGATTAGAGGTTGGAAGTTAGAAGTTGGAAGTAAGAAGTTGGAAGTTAGAAGTTAGAATTTAGGGGATTAGAGGTTGGAGCTTTGACTTTTGCAAATATGAATACACCCGACAGCGTAAGGTAGGGTTAGCAGACCGGAACCTCATTGCGTTAGGGATTGCAGCGGAAATCCTTTTTGTGTGGTACGAGCAAAAAGATTATAGCGGAAAGCCCGACCCGACAGCACAAACCGCAATTTTAAAAGAAATATTGCACGGAGGGGAACGCCCAGCGAATAAATATCATCTGCAGCAATTGTTTGCAGGTAGTGCATGCCAACAAAAAAAGGATCCCATTGGAATCCTTTTAAAAATTTAATCAAGCAAAATGCTTATAATTTATGTCTTTTCTCGCATGAAACACTAAGTTTTTTGCGTCCTTTGGCTCTTCGTGCGGCTAATACCTTGCGTCCGTTTGCGCTGGCCATGCGTGCTCTGAAGCCGTGCTTATTTCTTCTTTTTCTGTTTGAAGGTTGAAATGTCCTTTTCATGATTCTATATTTTTATATCTTTCGTCAGTTCGTTATTTTTAATTTTGGTGTGCAAAAATACATCTTTATTTTCTTCTTCCAAAAAAACAATCGTTTTATTTATAGTTTTATTTGGAAGTTGCCCAATAGCTAAGCACTTGTTAGCGGGTAAGATGAATCAATTTTTTTGTGTCGAAAAACGCTTCCTTGTAGTAATCGCTCAGCTTAACGACCGAAGTTTTATTTTTAAATGGTTTTATTTCCTCTTCAAAATCACCTCCTTTTAGATATAATATTCCATTTGGTACGGCATTTTTATTTTTACTACTAACTAAATGCCGGGTTAAAGTAACAAACTTAGGAAACGCGGTAACCGCCCTGCTAACTACAAAATCATATTTATTTGTGTGTTTTTCGGAGCGAACTTGTTCTGCTGTTACATTTTTTAGTCCTAACTCGGTGATTATGGTTTGAACCACTTTAATTTTTTTGCCTATTGAATCAATAAGATGAAACCGGCACTGTGGGTAATATATAGCCAAGGGGATTCCGGGGAAGCCCCCCCCCGTTCCAACATCTACAACCGTAGTTCCTTGAACAAACTTTACGTATTGGGCGATAGCCAAACTATGCAGTACATGACGAACATTTAATTCGTCGATATCTTTACGCGACACCACATTGATTTTCTCGTTCCACTGAGGGTATAACTTTTCCACTTGATCAAACAATGCCAACTGCTTTTCAGTGAGCTCCGGAAAATACTTTTGAATCACATTTATCATTACATATCGATTCGCAGCGCGTTAAACACTTAACCTAATTTTACGTCGGAATTTTTCAGGGTATTAAACAAGAGTTCACGTGCACGGAACAATTGTGCTTTAACTGTTCCCAGCGGCAAGTCCAACTCCTGGGCAATTTCTTCGTAGGAAAACTCATTAAAGTACCGCAGCTCAATAAGTGTACGATATCTGGGTTTTAATTTCTTAACCACAGTACGCATCAAAACTGCTTTTTGCTGTTTTATCAAGCCTTCTTCCGGATCCGGCGCCTCATCCTTGAGGTGAATGGGCTGGTCGTTTTCTTTTTCCTCGTTCATATGTGTTCCGTCAATAGAAACGATGTTATTGCGTTTTTTTCGCAAATAATCGATGCAATTGTTGGAGGCTATCTTAAATAACCATGTGCTAAAAGCATAATTAGGGGAATACTGATGAATGTTTTTAAAGGCTTTTCCGAAAGCTTCGATAGTCAGATCTTCGGCATCACTTTTATTATTGACCATTTTCAACAACATAAAGTAAATGGCATCACGGTATCTTCCCATCAATTCGGCATATGCCTTTTGATCGCCTTCTACAGCCAACAGAACGAGCGTATAATCGTGCTTCGCCTTCTCCGATAAATTAGGGTTTATGTCCATTTAATATTTTTTGCTTGTCTTTTTATTCCCAAAAGCAACATTCCTGTTACAAAGGGTAAGGTTAAATCTAATAAAAAACCGCCTATAAGCAAATCTCCATGTCCGAAATGCTTTGCCAACCGCCGTTGCGTCAGAAATTGTATGGCTAGTTTAGTTATTATCACTCCAATAAAAATCAGGGCAAAATTAGAAAAAAATACAGAGAATAAGGCGATGCCCCAAAATAATTGTCGCGCTATGGCTTCTAGGCCTAATAAAAACTTAATGCCCGACTTATAAAAAGGCGATGTGGTTAAATGTCTTCTTTTTTGATGTTTCCACTCCGTAAAATTTTTTACCGATTCAGAAAAAGTAAAACTTTGCGGATCGCATACAATAGCCACATTATGCCTGGTAGCCGTATCGCGTACAAACAGGTCGTCATCGCCCGAGAGCATATGCTGGTGCTTTCGGAAGCCTCCGTTTTTTAGGAATAGCGATTTCTTATACGCTATATTTCTACCTACACCCATGTAGGGCACTCCACGTAGGGCAAAGGATAAGTATTGCACTGCTATTTGAAAAGTATCATAGCGTTGCCATAAATTAATAAACCCTTTTTCTTTTTTGTGTGCGCCGACACCCAACACCAGCTCTTTACCATCGGAAAAACCCTGTGCCATTGTTTTCAGCCAGTATTTGCCGGCCGGCTCACAATCGGCATCCGTAAATAACAGATGCTCATGCTTGGCTGCTCGAACGCCAATAGTTAGGGCCAGCTTTTTCCCGTGCCTGAACTTTTCGTCGTAGGGAATATGGGTAGAATAAAGATGGTTGTATTTCGTTTTAAGCCGTGTAAGCACCTCCGCCGAATCGTCAACTGAAGCATCGTTTACCACAACCACCTCAAAGGATGCCGGATAATCTTGCTGCAACACTGCAGGAAGGTTCCTGAGCAGATTTTGCGATTCGTTTCGTGCACAAATAATAATAGAAAAGGGTGGATAAGCAAAGTCCTTAGCCGGGGTATTTGTTGTTTTTTTGATGTATCCGCCTAAGCGAGTATAAAAAAACAAATAATAAAATAATTGTATCAGAAGCAGAACCAATAAGCTTATCAACGCATACAACCAAAGGCCATTCTGGGGTATAAAGGATAATATTTTCACGCGCCAAATATCTGCATTTTTTAAGAATCAAACAAGTGTGCTAAAAAACCGAGCTATTTAAAATACAATTAACGTTTAGCGCTGTCGCTTGCCTGTTACCGGCAAGAGTTTTACCCTGTAAAAAACGCCATAAGCTCTGATCTTTATTTCTATTATCAACAAATTAAGAATAGTTCAGGATAATATTGAGGCGAAGTACAGCACGAATATTTATATTTGCGGCTCAAAAATTTGCGCAAATGGAATTTGAATTACAGATAACGGATCCTCAAAGCAGGGCGAGAACCGGTAAAATAACTACCGATCATGGTGTTATAGAAACGCCTATTTTTATGCCTGTTGGTACAGTGGGCAGTGTAAAAGGTGTGCATTTTAATGATTTAAGAAACGATATTGAGGCGCAAATAATATTAGGCAACACTTACCATTTATATCTTCGCCCGGGATTAGATATCATTGAAAAAGCGGGCGGCTTACACAAATTTAACGGGTGGGATCGCCCTATACTGACCGACAGTGGAGGATACCAGGTGTTTTCGTTGAGCGCCAACCGTAAGATAAAAGAAGATGGTGCTGTTTTCAGATCGCACATTGACGGTAGCAAGCACTTGTTTACGCCAGAAAACGTTGTGGATACGCAACGCATAATTGGTGCTGATATTATGATGGCTTTTGACGAATGTGCCCCCGGTGATGCGCCTCACGATTATGCAAAAAAATCGATGGAATTAACCCACCGATGGTTACAACGTGGTATTACACAATTTGACAGCACCCGGGCGAAATATGGGTACAGTCAAACTTTTTTTCCGATAGTACAAGGGGCAGGGTTCAAGGATCTACGAACACAATCGGCAGAGTACATCGCCTCTTTTGGCCGCGAGGGAAACGCTATTGGGGGGCTTTCGGTAGGCGAACCCGCCGAAGTGATGTACGAAATGACAGAAGTGGTAACCGGCATTTTACCCAAAGACAAACCGCGGTATTTAATGGGCGTAGGAACTCCGGTTAACATTTTAGAATCCATTGCCTTAGGAGTAGATATGTTTGACTGTGTGATGCCCACACGCAACGGTCGGAATGGGATGCTTTTTACATCGCGAGGTATAATGAACATGAAAAACCAGAAATGGAAAGACGATTTTTCGCCCGTAGATCCGGAGGGGACTTCTTTTGTGGATCACCATTATACCAAAGCTTATCTCCGTCATCTTTTTGTATCCAAGGAGCTGCTGGCCGCACAAATAGGAAGCTTGCACAATCTGGCCTTTTATTTGTGGTTAGTAAAGGAGGCTCGCAGCCACATCCAAGCCGGCGATTTTATCCCATGGAAAAACCAAATGGTAAAACAACTGTCGGTACGTTTATAACAAGGCATGCAAGTTAGCTTGTTTTTTGGGTACGTTATAAGCTTTTATTACAATAATCAACATGAGCTGAAGCGCACATCCTTATGTCCGTATTTTTTTGTTCATTTGTAAACCATTAACTTACATTGCTTTTTATGAGAGGCGTTCTACAAAAACTCGATAGATATATTATCCGTAAATTTTTGGGCACCTATTTTTTTGCCATACTGCTTATCATAAGTATAGCGGTAGTTTTTGATATCACCGAAAAGATTGATAACTTTTTGGAGAAAGAAGCCCCGTTGAATGCTATTGTTTTTGATTACTACTTTAATTTTATCCCTTATTTTGCCAACCTGTTCACCCCTCTTTTTGTTTTTATAGCGGTCATATTTTTCACCTCAAAAATGGCCGGCGACACCGAAATAATTGCTATCCTATCGGGTGGGGTAAGCTTTAAACGATTGATGTTTCCTTATTTTATTAGCGCCTTAATTGTGGCTACCTTTTCGTTTTACCTGGGTGCGTACGTTATACCTCCTTCCAACAAAACCAGGCTCGAATTTGAATCGGTATATGTTAAAAATAAAAAGGACACAGGGCTGAATGACATTCATTTACAATTGGAGCCGGGTCTCTTTGTTTATATGGGTCAATTTTACAGCTATCGTAACAAAGGGAAGTATTTTTCGGCCGAACGATTTGAAGATAAAGAAATGACCTCTAAACTTTCGGCACAGGAAATTATTTATCAGGAAGATGCAGGCACCTGGCTTCTGACTAATTATATAAAACGCGATTTTATCGATAAAATGCATATTGAAATATCTGAGGGAGATTCCCTGGAAATGGCTTTTAATATGACGCCGGCAGATTTTAAATCGGAACACCGATGGTACGAAACCATGACCAATACCGAGTTGAGCGAATACATAGAAGCACAAACAAAAAAGGGAGTAGGCTCGATAAAACCATATATAATTGAATATTATAAGCGCTGGGCCAATCCTTTTTCAGCTTTTATTCTTACCTTGATAGGCGTTTCTCTGGCATCGCGCAAAGTTAGGGGTGGAATAGGTTTACATATTGGCATTGGATTGGGACTTAGCTTTGGTTACATTTTATTTATGACCATATCTACCACCTTTGCAATAAACGGAAATATGAACCCTATATTTGCAGTATGGCTGCCCAATCTTGTATTTGCACTTATAGGTGTTTACCTTTACATCAAAGCACCAAAATAACCTAAAAACCTAAACTACAATTGAAATAATAGCAGCTATATCGTAAGATTACCATGAATTGATTTTTACGTTTGCCTGAGTAACAAAAAATTTTTGTAATTATGCACCTTGAAATTGTGAACAGGTTAGTATTTTTTAAACACTGATTTACATTAGGTTAATTAAAATTGTTTAACTATGTCATTGAAAAAACACATCCTTGATCTTCGTAAGAGAAAGGAAAAGATTGAAATGGGGGGTGGCGAAAAAGCCATTGAAAAGCAAACGGCTATGGGCAAAATGACTGCCCGTGAGCGTATTCTCGCCATTCTTGATCAAGATTCTTTTACTGAGTACGATCTTTTTGTTGAGCACGAGGCCAAAGACTTCGGGATGGACAAAAAGCAGCTTCATGGTGATGGTGTGATTATTGGAACGGGTACCGTATACGGCGCCCCTATCTGTATCTTTGCACAGGATTTTACCGTAGCCGGTGGTTCCCTGGGGCTAATGCATGCCCGTAAAATTACTAAAATCATGGACCATGCGCTAAAAATGCGCGTTCCTTTAATTGGTATTAACGATTCGGGTGGTGCTCGGATACAAGAGGGAGTTAACTCCCTGGCTGGATATGGCGAAATTTTTTACCGCAATACCATTGCCTCGGGAGTAATTCCGCAAATTTCAGTTATTCTGGGACCTTGTGCCGGTGGTGCGGTTTATTCTCCGGCATTAACTGATTTTGTGTTTGTGGTAGATAACATTTCTAAGATGTTTATTACAGGACCAGGCGTTATCAAATCAGTATTGGGCGAAGAGATTTCGATGGAAGAGCTCGGTGGTGCACGCGTACATGCCGAAACAACCGGTAATGCGCACTTTTTTGCCGAAAGCGAGAAAGAATGTTTCGAACAGATAAAAAAGCTGATTACTTTTATCCCGTGGAACAACAGCACCAAAGCCAAGGAATTTCCGCCCAAGGAACCTGTTTTTAAAGGTAATTTAGAAGATATTATACCTTCCGATCCGCGTAATCCCTACGATGTTAGAGATGTGATAAGAGGCATAGTTGACGAAGGTGACTTTTTTGAGATTCAAGAGCTTTTTGCCGCTAACATTGTTATTGGCTTTGGCCGACTAAAAGGACAAACCATTGGTTTTGTAGCCAACCAGCCATTGGTACTGGCAGGTGTATTGGATTGTGATAGCTCCGATAAAGCAGCCCGTTTTATCCGCTATTGCGATTCGTTTAACATCCCAATTGTTACCCTGGAAGACATGCCCGGATATCTGCCCGGTGTGGATCAGGAACATGCCGGTGTTATACGCCATGGTGCCAAAGTGCTTTATGCATACTCAGAGGCTACTGTGCCTAAGGTAACCGTTATTTTGCGTAAGGCTTACGGCGGTGGTTACATTGCCATGAACTCGCGCCATCTGGGAGCCGACTTTATGTTTGCCTGGCCTACTGCCGAGATTGCTGTTATGGGACCCGAAGGGGCGGCCAACATCATCTTTAAAAAGGAGATTGAAGAAGCCGAAGACCCCAATAAAATGCGTGCAATCAAAGTTAAAGAATACAAGGAAAAGTTTGCCAACCCCTATGTGGCCGCAGCCAAGGGTTATATCGACTCGGTAATTGAACCCAATGATACGCGCAACATATTACTGCACGCTATAGAGGTATCTAAAGGTAAGGAAGTGCACCATCCTAAGAAAAAACACGGTATTCCTCCATTTTAAATCGACTTATAATGAGCAAAAAAGACGAATTGGTCGGTTTTCAAGTGCTGAGCATGATTTACAAAACCAAGACCACAAAAAAATACCTGAACAGGAAGCCTTGGCAAGCTCCGGATTTCTGCGAGATAAAATCGTATATACCCGGAACAATTGTGAAAATAAACGTTAAGGTGGGTGATAAGGTAAAAGAAGGTGAATCGCTACTGGTGCTGGAAGCCATGAAAATGCTAAACCAAATAGCTATGCCTTTTGATGGTAAGATAAAAGAAATTTGCGTTAGCGAAGGTGATAAAGTTCCTAAGAACCATTTGATGATTGTTATCGAAGAATAGGTATAAAAAAGCCCCCCTCGTTCCCCCCGAATGGGGGGAGGCTTAAAAACCGCTCATTGAGCGGTTCGGGGATGACGGAGTAATTATATTTGAAGCAAAACTTTGCATATATCTGTAAATCAAAGATCGTCGATGCTGCTTCTGCATCGCTATCCGATTTCTTCATACCAAACAAAGCAGCCCGGATAATCCTTTTCGGGTTTATTTTTAAACAGCCCAAATACGGCTGCTCCACTACCTGTCATAGAAGCATACAGCGCCCCTGTTGCATACATTTTATCTTTAATGGCTTTTATTCCCGGATGATTGGGAAATACCGATTCCTCAAAATCATTTTTTATTACCCCTTTCCATTGGTCGGGAGGCAAGTTCAATTGCGCTGTAAAAGGTACAGCAAGAGGTTTGGGCCGGATGCCCTTGTAGGCCTCGGGCGTAGACACATGTATATCGGGCTTGACCAATAATAAATAATATCCTTTTAAATTAATATTACATGGACTTAAAATATCGCCTATACCCGTGGCCATTTGTGGGATGTTATGGATAAAAAAGGCACAATCGGCACCCAGGCTGGCAGCATAAGCCATCAGTTTATCTGTAGCGATACCCAACTTAAACATATCGTTTAATCCTTTTAAAGTAAATGCCGCATCTGCCGACCCTCCGCCCAAACCCGCTCCAAAAGGTATCACCTTATGCAGATGCATTTTTACGGGTGGGATAGCGTAATCCTGCTTTAACAAATTCAAAGCTTTTACGCAGAGGTTGTCCGCGGCCTTGCCATCCAGCGCTATCCCGCTGCTGCTCCATTGAAGTGGAGCCTCACTTTCCGTATTTTCAAGTATCTCCAGGGCATCGCACAGGCGTGTAGGATAAAATAAGGTTTCGATATTATGATAGCCATCCGGTCGTTTTTCGGTAACGTACAGGCCAATATTTATTTTTGCGTTAGGAAAATAAATCATGTTTGTGGTATTGAGAATGGATGTGCTAAGATAAATATTTTAATCCAGCTAAAAATGAAAAGGGATGGCCGCCAGCATAAGCACGGTGCCTGCAGGACATCCTGCAAAGCTAAGTATTGCATTTTCGTAGGCAATAAAAATTAATAAACCATTGAACAGATTGCTATATAACACAAAAGGCGCGCTAACAGTTGTTTAACTATCAACGCACCTTTTGCATAGTATAAAATTATATCTTAAAACGTTATAGCTTTAGGGTTTGGACCATACTGATTATCTCCGGGCACACTATCAGTAACCATCAGTACCAATAACCAAATACCGCCGATTATAGGGATAAGAGAAATTAAAATCATCCAACCACTTTTACCAATATCGTGTAAGCGTCGCACCCCAACAGCTACACTCGGAATTATAACCGCTAAGCCATATAGTAGGTAGACTGGTCCATAGGGTATTACACCAAAAGTTATTCCCAGGATATTGTCCACAACTATTGCCACAATGGCAAAAATAATGTTGAACAGCACGAACATCCAGTACTCTTTTCGTCGTGCACGGCCACTAAAGTCGGCGTAATTTTTTAATACAGTTAAATACCAATTCATATTACATTAATTATAAAAATCCTACTCGTAAAGCTTTTCGGTTCCGCCCTGTTTTTTATAGTGGTTTCCAGCCTCCACATTTTATATATTTTAAGTCTTCCAATCCATTTATTTAGCTCTGTATAGCGCATTTAACAAACCCGTTGATTTTTAGAGAAAGCACCGGTAGCTGACTCGATTATAATGATACGACAACAATAAGTTACAAGTTACAAATGTCTTTTCAATCCTTTTATTTTGTCCATTAACACAATGCAGTTATTGATAAAACAATTTCATATGATTCATTGGTTAGTGGCGACGCAATTTATTCGTTGAAATCCATTAGTTCACAAATTACATGATTTTAAAAGCTCCTTTACTAAAACATTAAAAGGTTCCGGCTTGTAAGGGTTATCATTGTAATGTTTTTTTATAAATAACAATGCATTCGAAATAAGAACCTATTACACATTTAGCGAAAACTAATTGACTGGTATACTTGACGACTAATTTTAGTTGATTAACTTTGTATCCCGTTTGCAAAAAATAGTAGGATATTATGGCAGAAAAAAGAACTTACCCCAATAAAAAAACATCACCTAAAGTAGATTTAGAAGTAGGTAAAATGCCGCCTCAGGCCTTGGAAATAGAAGAGGCGGTATTGGGTGCGCTGATGTTAGAAAAGGATGCTTTTACTGCTGTAGGCGAGATACTGAAACCCGAGTGTTTTTACAAGGATACGCACCAAAAAATATATTCAGCCATCCAAACCCTCAACGCCAAGGATCGCCCCGTTGACATGCTCACGGTAACTGAAGAGCTGCGCAGCATGAGCATGTTGGAGGAGGTGGGTGGTGCCTTTTTTATCACCCAACTAACGGGCAGAATTGCTTCGGCGGCGAACATTGAATATCATGCCCGCATCATCTGGCAAAAATACTTGCAGCGCGAGGTAATTCGCATCAGCTCGGAGCTTCAGACCAAAGCCTATGATGATGCCATAGACGTGGACGACCTGCTGGACGAATCGGAAAGCTCCTTTTTTAAGCTGAGCCAGGGTAACATGAAAAAGGGGGTTACCCAAATTAATCCTGTCATCGATGAAGCCATCGAGATGATTAAGATAGCCTCGCAACGCGAAGACGGGATGAGTGGGGTACCTTCCGGCTTCCATGAGCTGGACAGGATAACCTCAGGTTGGCAAAAAACGGATATGATAGTTATCGCGGCGCGTCCCGCTATGGGAAAAACAGCCTTTGTTTTAAGCATGGCACGTAACATGGCACTGGACTTTAACCAGGCCGTGGCAGTATTTTCGTTGGAGATGGGCAACGTGCAGCTGGTAAACCGATTGATCGTTTCAGAAACGGAACTACCTGCCGAAAAGATAAAAAAAGGCAACCTGGCCAGCTACGAGTGGGAACAACTCGACCATAAAATACAAAACCTTATTGATGCTCCCATTTATGTGGACGACTCTCCCGGTCTTTCCATATTTGAGTTGAGAGCCAAAGCCCGCAGGCTAAAAAAAGAACATGACATACAAGTGATTATTATCGACTACCTTCAGCTGATGAATGCCAATGGCATGAATGCCGGTTCGAGACAGGAAGAAGTAAGTATGATATCGCGCTCACTAAAGGGGCTGGCCAAGGAACTGAACATACCTATCATTGCCCTTTCGCAGCTCAACCGGGGTGTAGAGGGACGTGCCGGAGCGGAGGGGAAACGCCCCCAGCTTTCCGACCTTAGGGAGTCCGGAGCCATTGAGCAGGATGCCGATATGGTGTGCTTTATACATCGTCCGGAATACTATCGTATTACGGAGGATGAGCAGGGCAACTCATTGATAGGCATGGGCGAAATCATCGTGGCCAAACACCGTAACGGGGCTACAGGAGATGTTAGGTTGCGCTTTAGGGGTGAGCTGGCCCGTTTCGAGAACCCAGACACAGGTGTGTTCGGGAGTGATTTGGGCGTTGATGCCGGTGGCCAGTCGGTAACCTACGGTTCTAAAATGAACGAACCTACCGGAAATGATGGCTTTAGCGGAGTACCGGGTGGCTACAGTTCAGATATTTCCGAATTTCCGCAAAATCCTGCCGATAGAGACATGCCGTTTTAATCCCATAGTAGTCTTTGTTATTCATTTCTGAATAATGTCTTATCTTACAGCGATAGGTACAAAAATGCCGTCGTGGCAAGTGTTATTTAATTGTAATGGACAGCACATTTTATGCAGATATTATTTTGCCGGTTCCTTTGCCGCGCCTTTTCACCTACCAAATTCCGGAAGAGTGGACAAGCGCAATAGTACCCGGTATGCGCGTAGTGGTGCCCTTTGGAAATAAAAAATACTATTCGGGTGTGGTTTATTCCCTGCACGATCAAAAGCCCGAAGCATACGAGACCAAAGAGATTATCTCGATACTGGACAAACAACCTGTAGTAAACGAAGTGCAACTGAATTTTTGGCGCTGGATAGCCGATTATTACATGTGCACCTTGGGTGAAGTATATAAAGCGGCCTTGCCATCGGGATTAAAGTTAGAAAGCCAAACCAAAGTACATTATAATGCAGATTGGCTTTCCGGGGCGAAGCTCAATGCCAAAGAAACCATCGTATTGGATTACCTGGCCGAAAAAAAAACAGCCAGCATACAGGATTTAAATAACATAACGGAAATGAAAAACTCACTTCCTGTTATAAAGTCCTTACTCGACAAACAAGCCGTATTTGTTAGCGAACGCCTGAAAGACAGCTACAAACCAAAGACTAAAAAGGTGCTGCAACTGGCCCCTGAATACAGCCATGAGCAAAAATTGCAGAATGCCTTTACAGAATTGAGCCGAGCCAAAAAACAGCTGAATGCGCTCATGGTTTTTTTTACTATGATAGGTGGCGCGCATAAAAACAACTATGCCAAAACCATCGATAAAAATGAATTAAAGAAAAAAAGCGGTGCCTCTACAACTGTGCTCAACGAGTTAATAAGTAAAGGTTTGTTTATAGAGATAGAAACTACCATATCCCGATTGGATACTGATGCAACGTCAACCAAAGGCATGCACAACCTTAACCCTATACAGCAAAAAGCCAGGCAGCAAATCCAGCAGCAGTTTGCTCTTAAAGATGCGGTACTGCTGCACGGTGTAACATCGAGCGGAAAAACCGAAATATACATCCAGCTTATCCAGGAGCAAATAAAACAAGGAAAACAGGTGCTTTACCTCTTGCCTGAAATTGCCTTGACTACGCAAATTACCTCGCGCCTGAAACTGGTATTTGGCAATCAGATAGGTATTTATCACTCTAAGTACAGCGATGCAGAACGGGTAGAAGTGTGGAACGACATACTAAACAAGGAAAACTACAAGGTGGTAATAGGCGTTCGCTCGTCGATATTTTTGCCTTTCGACAACCTGGGGCTGATAATAATAGATGAAGAGCATGAAAATACCTATAAGCAATTTGACCCTGCACCGCGATACCATGCCCGCGATGCCGCCCTGGTACTGGCTCATATGCACAAGGCCAAAGTATTGCTGGGAACAGCCACGCCATCCATAGAAACCTATCGCAATACACAAGTAGGCAAGTATGGTTTAGTAGAACTATTTGAACGTTTTGAAGGTATAAAAATGCCGCGGATACAAACCGTTAATGTAAGAGAAGAAAAACGTAAAAAAAAGATGAGTTCGGATTTTTCGCCTTTACTGGTGGAAGAGGTGGGTAGAGCCTTGGAAAATGGCGAACAAGCTATCTTGTTTCAGAACCGAAGGGGTTTTTCGCCTTACTTAGAGTGTGCCCAATGTTCGTGGGTGCCCAAGTGCAAATACTGCGATGTGAGCCTCACCTACCATAAACACATCAACCAACTGGTTTGCCATTATTGCGGCCATTCAAACTACTTGCCGCGTACCTGTAGTGCTTGCGAATCTCCTGCCTTGCACACCAAAGGTTTTGGCACCGAGAAAATTGAGGAGGACATCCGCATCATTTTCCCCGAAGCCAAGGTGGTACGTATGGATTTGGATACATCACGTACACGAAAATCACACGAAAATATCATACGCAGTTTCGAGCGTAGCGAAGTAGATATATTGATTGGTACCCAAATGATATCTAAGGGGCTCGACTTTGACAAGGTGAGCGTAGTGGGAATACTCAATGCAGATAGCATGCTCAACTACCCCGACTTCAGGGCTTTTGAACGTAGTTTCCAGATGATGGCACAGGTAGGTGGCAGAGCAGGCCGTAAGAACAAACAGGGAACCGTGATTATACAAACCGCCAACCCGGATAACCCGGTTATTTTAGATGTGGTAAACAACAACTTTAAAAATCATTACCAAAATGAATTGGCCGAACGCGAAACATATAAGTATCCGCCTTTTTACCGTTTAATATACCTCACCATAAAACACAAAAATGCCAATATAGCTAACCAGGCCGCCGATTATTTTGGCCAGTATTTACGCGGAATATTTAACGAAAGGGTGGTTGGACCGCAGGCACCACCCATCAGTAAAATACAAAACTGGCATATACGTAAGGTGATGCTAAAATTAGAAAGCGGGGTTTCACTGCCCAAAATAAAAACCATGCTCCGCAGCGCCATAGATACCGTAGTATCGCACCCCGGTTTTAAAGCGGTAGTGATTCAGGCCGATGTAGATCCGATGTAAAAGTTTCGGATCATCTCCTCCAGCCCTTCCGGCTGGAGGAGATGTACAAGCTCAGATGTTTTTTAATTGGTCTTAAGTCGGATTTCGTTTTTTTTAAACAAATCACCTATCAATAGATTATTAAAATAATCACTTGCTATTTTATTATCTGCTTGCTGTAGCAGTCTCTTCCTGCTGTTGCCATATGGCATACTCCTCAGGCGAGCCACAGGTACAAATAAGGTTTCTATCCCCAAAAGCATCATCCACCCTTGCCACACCAATCCAAAACTTATTTTCACGAATCCATTCCAAGGGGAAGGCTGCTTTTTCACGTCCATAAGCATGAGGCCATTCATCGGCCACCACTTTATAATCCGGATGAGGAGCATTTTTCAGCACGTTATCCAGTTTATCTGCTTTGCCCTCCTCTATCTCCTTTATTTCGGCATAAATGGTTTTCAGGGCTTCAACAAACCTATCCATTTCGTGCAGCGATTCGCTTTCGGTGGGCTCCACCATCAAAGTGCCGTGTACCGGGAAGGAAAGCGTTGGGGCATGATATCCAAAATCCATCAGCCGCTTGGCAATATCGAGCTCCGTGATACCTGTTTTCGCCTTAAAGTGGCGACACTCCAGAATCATTTCGTGTGCTACCCTGCCTTTTTCGCCCGTATAAAGGATACCATAATCATCTTTTAAGCGATGAGCCAGATAGTTGGCATTGAGAATAGCTACCTCAGTAGATTTGGTAAGTCCATCGCTACCCAACATTTTAATGTAGCCATAAGTGATGGGCAGTACACTGGCACTACCCCATGGAGCTGCGGCAACGGCCGGTATACCTTTACGTCCGTTGGGTACAACGGGATGCGAAGGCAAAAACGGAATTAAATGCCTGGCCACACCAATGGGACCCACACCAGGCCCACCCCCACCATGCGGAATAGCGAATGTTTTATGCAAATTAAGATGACACACATCGGCACCTATAAGCCCCGGGTTGGTAAGACCTACCTGTGCATTCATATTAGCGCCGTCCATATAAACCTGTCCACCGTTTTGGTGTATGATAGCACAAATTTCTACTACCGATGCCTCAAAAACGCCGTGTGTACTTGGATAGGTAATCATAAGGCAGGCAAGCGTATCTTTGTATTTCTCAGCTTTGGCACGGAGGTCATCAACGTCTATATTACCACGCTCGTCGCATTTTACCACTACTACCTGCATACCCGCCATCACTGCGCTGGCCGGATTCGTTCCGTGTGCCGAGGATGGAATGATAGCCACATTCCGTTGTTGCTCGCCGCGGCTATGGTGGTAGGCACGGATAACCATCAGTCCGGCATATTCTCCGGCCGCACCCGAGTTGGGCTGTAGGCTCACATCAGCAAAGCCTGTTATTTCAGCCAGATCGCGCTTAAGCTCGGCAAAAAGCAAATGGTAACCTGCAGCCTGATCCACCGGCACAAAAGGATGGATACCACCAAACTCTATCCAGCTCAGCGGCAACATCTCTGTGGCAGCATTCAGCTTCATGGTGCAGGATCCCAGCGAAATCATGGAATGTGTCAGCGAAATATCCCTGCGTTCCAACTTCTTGATGTAACGCAACATCTCTGTTTCGGAACGATACAGCCTGAACACCTCCTGTTGCATAAACTTACCAACCCGCAGATATGCCTTGTCGATGGTGCATGTAATTGGTAGTTCTTTTATTTCAGGTTCATTGGTGCATGCAGCACGGGCAAACACTTCAAGAATCCAGTTTACATCTTCCAGGTTAGTGGTTTCGTCAATACTTAAGGCCACCTCGTCGTTATCAAAATAACGGAAGTTCATCTCCAATTCCAACGAATACTGCTCTATAAGTTCTACGGAAGCATGGGGCGCCATAGAAAAACGGATGGTATCGAAAAAGTTATCATTTAGTTGTTTATAGCCCAATTTCTCAATTTCAGCGGCGAGTAGTGAGGCAATACCGTGAATTTGTTTGGCTATAGTGGTAATTCCCTCCGGGCCGTGGTATACGGCATAAAAACCTGCCATAGTGGCAAGCAATGCCTGAGCCGTACATATATTGGATGTGGCCTTTTCGCGTTTGATATGCTGCTCGCGGGTTTGCAAAGCCATGCGCAAGGCGCGTTTGCCATTGGCATCTTTGGTTATACCAATGATTCTGCCAGGCATATAGCGCTTGGCCGACTCACGGGCTGCAAAAAAAGCGGCATGCGGACCGCCATAACCCATAGGCACCCCAAAGCGTTGCGTAGAACCAAAAACAATATCGGCACCCCACTCACCCGGTGGGGTAAGCATGGAGAGGCTAAGCAAATCGGCTCCCACAGCTACTTGACACTCTTTTTCATGTGCTTTTTCAACTAAAGCACGGTAATCCTCCACCTTACCATCGGAGTTGGGGTATTGAATTATCACCCCAAAATGTTTGTCAGCCGGCTTATAATTTTGCCAGTTACCAAACTGCAATTCTATACCGAGCGGCCTGGCCCGAGTTTCCAATACGGCACGTGTCTGTGGCCATATCTTTTCATCTACAAAAACAATATTGGCTCCGTCTTTAGCCATTTGACGGGGTCTGCAATCGTACATCACCATCATGGCTTCGGCAGCAGCAGTGGCCTCGTCTAACAAGGAAGCGTTAGTAATTTCCATACCGGTAAGCTCAACCACTACCGTTTGAAAGTTAAGCAAGGCCTCCAGGCGCCCCTGGGATATTTCGGCCTGATAGGGCGTGTAAGAAGTGTACCAAACCGGGTTTTCCAATACGTTACGATGGATTACGGCCGGGGTTATTGTATCGTAATATCCCATCCCGATATAGGTATTATATACCTTGTTTTTTGCGGCTATATCTTTTATCTTCCTGAAATACTGCCGCTCGGTAATTCCACGAGCCAGACGTAATGGTTCTTTTAATCGGATATTGGATGGAACTGCCTCATTCATCAGGGCTTCCATCGATTCTGCTCCAATGGCATCTAACATTTGGTTAATCTCGTGCTTGCGCGGACCTATATGTCGTGCAACAAATTTATCTGTAGCCATATTCGTATATTTTATTACTCGTTAACGGGGTATAAAAAGCTTACACCTAAGTTTTGTAAGGTGGCTTTAAAGATAGTATAATGCCAAAATTATAAAAACACCGTGTGAGGCTTTTCAAGGTGATTTTTATCAGCATGTAAGCTTGCTTAAATTTCTATCGTTTTGTTTTAAATCGTACTTTTGCAGCGGGTAAAAAACCAACATATCACTTATTTTTTAGCATCATCATGTCGATAGTTTACAATCTCGGAATATTTTTATACAGCGCTTTGCTTTGGCTGCTGAGCCCGTTCAATCACAAAGCGAAAAAACTTCACCGGGGAAGAGCCGATACCATGCGTCGAATTTCTGAGCTCCACATTAAGCATTCTTCCATATGGATACACTGTGCATCGTTGGGCGAGTTTGAACAAGGCAGACCCATTATAGAAGCCATCAAAAGAAAAAAACCATCCCAAAAAATAGTACTCACCTTTTTTTCTCCGTCGGGGTACGAAGTGCAAAAGAACTATGCACTGGCCGACGAGGTGTTTTACTTACCCGCCGACAGACCCGCTAATGCCAAAAAACTTATACGTGCCATCAAGCCCAAGCAAGTTATTTTTGTTAAGTACGAGTTTTGGTTTCATTATTTAAACCAACTTCATCGCTCCGGAATTGACACCTATATTGTTTCTGCCATCTTTAGGCCACAACATGCTTTTTTTAGATGGTATGGCGGATGGTACAAAAAAATGCTGCGTTGCTTTACCAAATTGTATGTTCAGGACGAAGAATCTGCGCAACTACTTGCCAATATAGGCATCACAAACTGTCAAGTATCGGGCGACACCCGTTTTGACCGCGTATATCAAATTGCTCAAAATGCCAGGGAATACCCGCAACTGGCTCTTTTTGCCAAGGGACATAAAGTTATTGTAGGTGGCAGCACCTGGCCGACAGGAGAGAAACTATTATCTGCCTATTTAAAACACAATCCCGATTGCAAATTACTGCTGGCACCTCACGAAATTCATGAAGAACATATGGCACAGATTGAAACCGCGATGAAACCATTTGGATGCGCCCGCTACACGGCACTGCAAGACGTAGACCCAGAGCAGCTTAGAGTTTTGATTGTAGACACCATGGGCATGCTGTCATCGATGTACCGTTACGGAGATGTGGCGTATATTGGCGGTGGTTTTGGCAGCGGAATTCACAACACCCTGGAAGCTGCTACTTTCGGCCTGCCCGTTATTATAGGCCCCAATTACCAGAAATATCAGGAAGCATGCGACCTCATACAACTCGGTGGTGGATTTTGCATACACAACAGCTCCGAATTTAACCAAAGAGCCGACAATCTTTTAAAAAATACCGAACAATTAGCTACCGCATCTAGAGCCTCTGTTGATTATGTAAACAATATGCGTGGCGCCACACAGACAATAATAAAAGAACTAATCGGTTAGCGCTATGCAGCTCACCCTCCGGTCAGGTAAACAAAATATGCTGTACCGACTCCCCAAGGCAGCGGTTCGCAAAAAAAGTGTAGTATGTAGTTGTTGAAGCGTAAAAGCTGCCCTCAACAGTAGGCAGAGATATTTTATTACATTACATTTAAGAACTATTTACTTTAATCCCTTGGTAATGAAAAGCTCCTTCTTGTTAATTTCCACTCTTTTCATCACGCTTTTATCGTGTAAACAACCCAAACCGGTAATAATTGATTCCGGCGTTTCGCATACACTGGCACAGGAACGTTTCAAAGATATTTCGGAGCTTACCTACCACTTGAAACTCACTATAGCCGATAGCCTGCAAAACGATATATTAGGCAAGGCTACTATATCGTTGGTAAAAAAAAATAGCAAAACACCGCTAATACTGGATTTTGTGAGCACGCTTGATAAGGTAAGCGAGGTTTTGGTAAATAATAAAAAAGCATTTTTCAGCTTGGAGAATGAGCACCTAATCATCCCGTCCCGGTTCTTTACTCCCAATACCAATAAAGTTGAGATTAGTTTTATACTGGGAAACAGTGCACTCAACCGCAACCCGAATTATTTTTATTCGCTATTTGTTCCTGCACGTGCCCGCACAGCTATCCCTTGTTTTGACCAACCCGATCTAAAGGCTTCCGTTTCCTATACCATCAGCATGCCCAAAAGCCTAACTGCGGTAACCAATGGCCTCCCCTACTATTACGAAGATTTAGGCAGCAATCGAAAACGGGTTCGTTTTGAAAGTACCCAACCCATTAGCACCTACCTTTGGGCTTTTGCCGTGGGCGAATTTAAAAAGACAAGTGCAAAGCGGAACGGGCGCGAGATTTCTATTTATCATTTAGAACAGGATTCAGCAAAAGTGGCGACAAATATACCCGCTATTTTTGAGCAGGTTTTTCATTCCATTAAATGGATGGAGGATTATACCGGAGTTGATTTCCCTTTTGCCAAATACGATTTGCTTTGTATCCCATCCTTCCAGTTTGCAGGCATGGAGCATCCGGGTGCTATTTATTACAGGTCGGAGCTACTTTTTTTAAGCGATAAGCCCACGCAAAAACAACTACTGCGCAGAGCGCAATTACTGGCACACGAAACAGCTCACATATGGTTTGGCGATTTGGTAACGATGAAATGGTTTGGTGGCGTATGGCAAAAGGAAGTGTTCGCTAATTTTATGGCCGATAAGATTGTGGAAGAGCAGTTTCCTGAGTTAAACCATAAACTCACCTTTTTGTCTAACCATTTCCCTGCGTCCTATGCAGTAGATCGCACAATTGGAGCCAATCCCATCCAGCAAAACCTCGATAACCTGAACGATGCCGGTTCTATGTACGGGAATATAATCTATCATAAAGCACCTATCATGATGAACCAATTGGAGAATCTGTCGGGTGCCGCAACATTGCGCAAAGGTTTAGGCATGTATTTGAAAAAATATGCCTACGCAAATGCCACTTGGGCCGACCTTATAGATATTTTAAATGATTTATCGGAATACGATTTAGCGCTATGGAGCAACACCTGGGTAAACGAAGCAGGCAGACCCCTTATTGAATATGGTTTCGAAAAAGACCATATGGTAGTACATCAACAACCCGAATACCTTGATTCGAGCAAGGTTTGGGCACAACAAATCAATTTTGCCTATATCTCCGGTGCCAAACGGATTACAGAAGAGGTAGAAATCCTATCTGCAAAAACAAGCTTACATCAGATTAACAAAAAACCCGATTTTATTTTACCTACAATCGACGAATCGGGATACGGTTTGTTTTTGATGGACGATGCATCCCTTAAATATGCCATTAACAAGCTGTATCTGCTGCCGGATGAATTGATGCGAGCAGCTCTACTCGTGCAGCTATACGAAAATTTCTTGTACGCCAAAATTCATCCGTCTACCTATTTAGATATGTTACAAGTCCTTGTTTTAAACGAGGATAATGAGCAGGTACTGGCATTGGCATGTGGGCAGTTAACTCAGGTTTTTTGGCGTTTTACCACTGCCCGGTTGCGCATGCACCACAGTAAAACACTCGAAGACGCCTTACTAAGCCGCATAAGAAAGGAAGAATCGCCGGGAACGAAAAAAATGCTTTTTGAAATCTGGTCCAATGTAGTTACATCCGCTCCAGGTATTAAAAAACTACACCAAATAATAACCGAAGGTAAAGTAGAGGAAGTCTCCTTGTCGGAATCGGATTTGAGCGATGCAGTATTCAATCTGGCACTCAAGGATCCAACCTTGAACAGCAGTTTCCTTATTTCCTTTGCCGACACTTTAAAGGATACTGAGTTACGGGATAAAATCTACTTTATGAGTCGGGTATTTTCGCAGGATCAAGCAGCTAAGGACAGTTTTGTAGCCGACCTTGGCAAAATAGAAAACAGGCGCAAAGAAAATTGGGTACTGACAGCCATCGCTTACCTGCACCATCCCTTTCTACAAGAGCAATCGATGAAATATTTGCCCCAAGCATTGGCTTTATCTGAATCAATTAAAGAAACCGGTGATATATTTTTTCCTATCGGCTGGCTCAATAATTCACTTAGAGGCTATGGCTCCTTAGAATCTATGAAAATAATAGAACACTTTTTAAAGAAGCACCCAAATTATCCGGATGATTTGCGCCTTAAATTATTACAATCGGCCGATATGGTGAAACGAAGCAGCACTGTAAAAAACAAATATTTAAAATAATGCATCTGTTTTTCCCTAAATGATTCATGCATTAATTCATTGCCAATAATTGTTTAGTTATTTTTAAAATTAGTTAAACATTATTTCTTTTTCCGTGTTTATTACATATGGAGAAAGAAACAGTAAATTCAGCAACCGACATATTGAGTGCCTATATGAAATATGTGCTCGAAAATGGAACTCGCCCCAAAAGCATATATCTATTTGCCCGGCACTTAGGTATAAATGAAACACAATTCTACAATCAATTTGCATCGTTCGATAAGATTGAGAAGTCCATTTTTAAGGCTTTTTTTGATAATACCATATCATTGTTGGAAGAAGACAGTGCGTTCCATTCGTTTGATGCACAAAACAAATTAATCAGTTTTTATTTTACTTTTTTCGAAGTTTTAAAGGCCAACCGCAGTTATGTGGTTCTTACGCTCGAAAAGGAAAAAAATAAATTGATGTTCCATCCTGCACTAATTGAACTAAAAAAAGCATTTATCGAGTTTGTGGGTCAACTTGATATACATACCATGCGTTTTAAAGAAGCAAAAATGGAAAAAGCAAAAAATCAGGGGTTGACCAATATTTTTTGGGCGCAACTCCTTTTTACGCTTCGCTTTTGGCTCGATGATGACTCTACCGGATTTAGTACGACCGATATTTTTATAGAAAAATCCATGAAAACAGGTATGGCATTTCTGGATGCATCTACCCTTGAAAGTGTGATTGATCTGGGAAAGTTCCTTTTCAAAGAAAAAATAATGACCAAATAATGGAAACAATAGATCGTATTCCCACATCCAAAATACAACGAGCCTCCAAAATAATTCAAACGGGTGCAAAAGTAGGTGTTAATTACCTCAAATATTATGGTACCAAGCTTTCAGCAGCGGAAGGAGAAGCACGGGAGAAACTAAACAAGGCCAATGCAAGTGATATTTACGATGGACTAAAAAACCTGAAAGGCAGTGCACTTAAAGTAGCACAAATGCTAAGTATGGAGAAAAACATATTGCCCAAGGCCTATATCGATAAATTTTCGTTGTCGCAATTTTCTGTACCTCCGCTATCGCCTGCATTGGTGATTAAAACTTTTAAGACCTATTTTGGTAAGCCACCCAGCCAAATTTTCGATTCATTTAATTCAACATCCATAGCAGCGGCAAGCATTGGGCAGGTGCATTTAGCCGAAAAAGACGGTAAAAAGCTGGCCGTGAAGATTCAATACCCCGGTGTTTCGGAGAGTATAAGCAGCGATTTGACCATGATTAAGCCTTTGGCAATAAAAATGTTTAACATACAAGGGAAAGGCTCGGATATTTATTTTAAAGAAGTGGAAGATAAATTGCTGGACGAAACGAACTATATTTTAGAGGTGCGCGAAAGTATTGAAATGGCCAGAGCATGCAACAAAATAGAAAATATACAGTTCCCTGATTATTACGAAGCACTTTCAACTGACCGTATCATAACCATGGATTGGATGGAAGGGCAGCACCTGTCAGAGTTTGCACTCAAAAATAAAGATAAAGCCATCGCTAATAAATTGGGGCAGGCTTTATGGGATTTTTACATGTTCCAGATTCATCACCTTAAAAAATTTCATGCCGACCCCCATCCCGGAAATTTTTTAGTGTCGCAAAACAATAAGTTAACCGTGTTGGATTTTGGTTGTATAAAAAATATTCCCGATGAGTTTTATATACCCTATTTTGAACTTGCACGCAGAGAGAATCTGGAAGATAAAGACAAGTTTACAACCAACCTGTATCAATTAGAGATTTTACGGGCTGATGATAGTCCTCAGGAAATTGAGTTTTTTGTAGCCATGTTTCACGATTTGCTTTCGCTCTTCACAGAGCCATTCCAAAATGAAACCTTTGACTTCTCGAACCACACTTTTTTTGAAAAACTGAGTGACTTAGGCGAACAGTACTCCCAAAATACCCAACTGCGAAATATGAACGGCAACCGTGGATCGCGGCATTTTATCTATGTTAACCGTACATTTTTTGGCTTGTACAATTTAATGCACCAGCTACAAGCAGATAACATTAACATATATAATTACATGCCAAGGATTGTGCGATAAGCTATCTCTTATTTAAAATATTACACTAATTATCTGTTAAAAATAATATCATATTTTTAATTGCCCGTTGGCACACCGGACAAAAAGCGGTGGCTTCATTCGATTTCATGCGGCAATCGTACCAAGGCCGGTAAATACCTTTGGACACATAACCGCCTCCTTCAAATACGCCTACTTCCTTAAAATATTTTTCTTGGGCCGGGGTGGGTACCGGAATGGATTTAGCCAACATATCCTTCCATTTGCTGTCAAAATCTTTTAGCGTAGTAAGGTTGGGTTGCCAGGGCTCTATGGCCAGGTTAAAAAAATCACTGTAACTTACATCCGAAGTGTAGTACTCATCCCCCAACCCGGCAAATGCATGCCCAAACTCATGTATAAAAACCGGTAAGGAACGTGGGTTGTCGATGGAGGTGAGCGAAAAATGATTGTATATTCCTCCACCTCCATACTTATCGGTGTTGGCAATAACATAAATTTGGTCGTAAGGAACCAATGCTGCATAATCGCGTATTAAAAAATTATGGGTGCTGGTTAGGTACCTGTCGGAGTTTAGGGTGTTGAAACTCGATTTTAAGGCGGTGTGTTTCCAAATACCTTTTCTGGGATCACTTACGCCGGATTCTTCCGAAATAGCATCCACTGCCCAAATGTTAAACTTTCTTTTATAAGTAGCGAAGGGCTCCTGGCTAAACATATAGTCGCTCATGCGCCTTACATCCTCATGGAATTTAACCATTTCTTCTTGCGTATATCCATCTCCAATTATCACAATATCAACACACTCATCTTTTGTGCCATTATCAATAATTTTGTGTGTTTTTGTATTTTTTATCGACGATTGCACAATACCATACTCCATTGGATTTACATCCATCTCTACGAGCGTATAAAATTCACCACCTTTATTTCTACGTTCAAACAATACACGTACTTCGTTTTTAGGAAAGGGAATGGTAAGCGTTTGAAAAAAGCCCCTTTCCATTTCATAGGCCTCATCAGTGGTTTGCCACTCCTCAAACAGCGTGCAAAAACCGCGGGTGTAAATTCTTTTGTTGCTGACAGGATCCGTAACCGTAACTTTAAACTCACCATAATTAAACGGGTCTATTGTTTTATGCACGGTCCCCCCATAATAAGATTCCTTTTTCAACTCGAATACAGCAGCACGTGTTTCTGTAGCATTACCGCTTAACAAAAGATCAAAACGCAGACTACCTTCGCTAAAGAAGGATGCATATTGCGAAAAACACAGAAGGGGTATGCAAGTAGAAAAGAGTAATATAGATGCAAAGCGTTTCATGATAGATAAATTAACTTGTACATTTGTAAAAATAACAATGTACAATATATTACATCTAAAAAAAACTGTTCAATGTCAGAAATCATCAATGAAACTAAAATCGATTCTAATTTTATCGATAAATGGATAAACGAAATGCTCCTTAACCTGGGTTTCAGCGAAAATATAATCCTGTTTTTAAAAATATCAACGCTCACTGTACTTGCTTTTGTTATAGCGCGAATTGCTCATCATGTTGCCAAAAAAATTCTTGTTCGTACTGCGGAACGTGCTGTTAAACGTACAAAATCAAAGTACGACGATTACATTGTTAATCGAAAACTACTTTCCCGGACATCCTACCTGATTCCGGCCATGGTTATCAAGCCGTTTATTGACTGGATATTTAAGGATATGGAGGATTTGAACCTATTTTTACACAATTTGGTCTCCGTATATTTTATTGTTATTATTCTTTTAATGATCGACTCAACACTCAAGGTTGTTCAGGATATATATGCAACAAAACCTTATGCCAAGGAGCGCCCAATAAAAGGCTATTTGCAAGGTGCTAATCTTGTATTCATTTTAATAGGTATTTTAACTTCTATATCCATTCTCTCTAATGTAGAACTCCTTGCTGTATTCACGGGCTTGGGTGCCATAGCGGCTGTATTACTTTTGGTTTTTAAAGACACTATTTTGGGTTTTGTGGCTAGTATTCAGCTGTCGGTAAACGATATGGTAAGACTGGGCGATTGGGTGTCCATGCCATCGCACAATGCGGATGGCGACGTGATTGAGATGACCTTGAATACCGTAAAAATTCAAAACTTTGATAAAACTATTTCTACTGTACCCACCTATGCGCTCATCAGTGAAAGCTTTATTAACTGGCGGGGCATGAAGGAGTCCGGTGGAAGGCGCATAAAACGTTCGATCAGTATCGACATGAAATCCGTGCATTTTTGTACCCCGGAGATGATTGATAAATTTAAGAAAGTAAGGTTTTTACGGAGCTATATTGATGAGAAATTGGAAGAGCTAAAGGAGTACAACCAGCAATTTGATATTGACGAATCGTCCCTTATCAATGGGCGCAGACTGACTAATTTAGGCGTGTTTAGAAAATATATGGAAAGCTATCTGAAACATCATCCCCATATTAGTAAGGATATGACTTTCCTGATCAGACATTTGCAACCCAACGAAAAAGGAATACCTATCGAAATATATGTATTTAGCGACGACACGCGATGGGCTATTTACGAGGGAATACAAGCCGATATTTTTGACCATATATTGGCGGTGTTGCCAGAGTTTGGGTTAAAAGTATTTCAGTTTCCTACGGAACTCTCCACCGATGCAGGTCACCTGGAGAGTTGAAAATCAGCATTCTGAGGTTTTTCAAAAAAAATTATTGTCATAACTTTTATAAACATGATAAAAACTATTGGTTATCATTGAACAGTTGGCTATTTTTATAGCAAATTGTTAGTTATTTCGCAATTATTTTAACAAATCACAACCATACTGCTTATATATCATGGATAAATCACCAATTGATAGTTTAGATAAAAAAATTTTATCACTTATTACTAAAAATGCACGGATACCGTTTTTGGAAGTAGCACGCGAATGCAATGTTTCCGGAGCTGCCATACATCAACGTATTCAACGGCTTATTAACTTAGAGGTGATAAAAGGATCAGAGTTCATCATCAATCCGGGCAAAATAGGCTACCACACCTGCGCTTTTATGGGTATTTTTTTAAAAAAGGCCAGTTTGTTTAATAAGGTAGTTGAGATGCTGGAGGAAATACCTCAGATTGTAGAGTGCCATTATACAACGGGCCAGTATGCCATATTCATTAAGATTTATGCCCGTAACAACGAACACCTTAAAAGCATGTTGCACGACAATCTGCAATCTATCACCGGTATCTCTTCAACAGAAACAATAATTTCGTTAGAAGAAACTTTTAAAAGGCAATTGCCCATTGAATAAATTTTACACCCCCTTATAAAAAACTCCGATTACCTATGGTAATCGGAGTTTTTTATAGCTTCAAGTCTCCTTCAATTATCTTTACTAGTGGAGGGACAAACTTTTTAAAGCTTGATGTAAGGAGATTGATAAGTGGGTCGTGCCTTACTATATCTGCATAGTTTTTTTCGTCAATCTTCCACAGGGTACTTTTATCGTATTTACTATTTTGAGTAGATAAAACAAGCCGGGGTATAGTTGCAGAAGTGGCTTTAATCTGGTATTCATCCTTTTGAATCAAGCCCATCTTAATTAATAAAGGGTGAATCTCAAAAAAGTTGTACGTACTGTCGCCCAGAAATAAATTGAAGGACAGCTTTTCGACCAGAGGAATCTGAAAATGGAAATTAAAAACATGCCGGGGATCCTTTACGTGCATCGAAACAAAGTTATTGAACATGTTATCAGGCGTAAAGTGTATTTTCCAGTCCAACGATGCATACTCCTCGAACTGCTTTTTTAGGCCTAACCAAAACAAAATCCGGGGATAAACCACCAGCCTAAAATGATCGTTCCAGTCATTATGTTCTTTCAGGTTACGGAGCGTATCGAGCGTTAATGGTTCAATTGGAATTTTCATAAATAGCTGTTTTTGTATCGTTTAAGGGCTTACAAAAGGGCATGTGAAAGCAGTTTAGCATCTTGCTTTTGTTGGTCAAAAACAAAATCCATACGCCCCAGGTTAATTCCCCCCCAACCGGTTTGGTTAATGATTACTTCTTTATTTTTTTTGTTGGCAATAATCACCGGCTCATCCATAAAGGTATGGGTGTGTCCTCCCAAAATAACATCTATATACTTTGTGTTTTTTGCAACAACAACATCGCTTATTTTGTCATTTTTGTACCGGTAGCCCAAATGCGATAAAGCAATGATTAAGTGACATTTTTCGGCCTTTTTAAGTAGCTCGGCTGTTTTATCTCCCGTGCTTATCGCATCTAAATACTCCGTTCCCAGAAAATTTTGTGGGGTAACCAGACCATCCAGCTCAATACCCAAACCTATTACCCCTATTTTTAAGGGGCCTTTTTTAAATATCTTATACGGACTGATCAACCCATTCAAGGGTGAATTTTTAAAATTGTAGTTGCTGTTGATAAACGGGAATTTTGCTTTTTTAATTTGTTCGGCCAGATGAGCGCTACCATTGTCAAACTCGTGATTTCCAAGGGTAGAGGCATCGTATTGCATGTCGCTCATCAGCTTAATTTCCAGCTCGCCCCCATAAAAATTAAAGTAGGGCGTACCCTGAAAGATATCCCCCGAATCTAACAAAAGAACGTTAGGGTTTGCTCGGCGCACTTGTTTGATTAGTGCAAACCTACGTGCAAAACCTCCTTTTCCGGCATATTTACCTTTATTATCAGGGAAGGGATCAATGTGACTATGCAAATCGTTGGTATGCAACACAGTAAGCACAGCCTGCTTTTCATTTCCCACCCGACAGGCGGGTAAGCCCAGTAAACCGGCGACCGAGCTTAAAGCCATGGTTTTTAAAAATCTTCTTCTATCCTTGTTCATATCTCCCAATTTAATTAAAAACAATGCGTCCGTCTGTAGCTGCTTTCAACACCTCACCGGCTCGGTTTTTTTCCTGGATACTATGCATTATAACCTCACGTAATTTTAAATTGGTATTTTCTCTATGCAAAGGCCGGGTTATCATTTGATAATGGTCGCCACCATCGGCCAGATAATCAGAAGTAGCCAGCATGTATTTTTTTGAAACGTCCAGCGCTTTGTTGTTAATAAACACCTCCACTACGGTGCTGTCTTGGAATTTAACCGTGGCACCCGCTATGCCATCACCTTTTGTACGGCCCAAAAAGCTGAACAGCGAGAGTATACTGTCGCCGGGAAGTGTTAAAACCACTATTTCATTTTCAAAAGGCATCAACTCAAATATATTACGCACGGTAACCTCCCCTTGGGGTATGGGCGAACGTATCCCTTTAATATTCATCAGGGTCAGCAATTGTAAGGTGTCGGCATGGGTATCGCGTAAGTATTGATCTACCCTGTTTTGGATAATATCCGATATAAAATTAGAGAGCGGGCTTTCGGGTTTGTAAACCAGCATTTGCTTTTCGCTTTTGCCAATTGCCTTGTCCATTTTTGCATCTATTTCCTTACGGTAAGGTTTTATGTGGGATTGCATGGCACTATCGGCCGTGATGTTATCATCAATACTGATGTTATTCACCTCATAGTTCTTTGCCTTGTATGGTTGTGCGCATCCTAAGTAAAGGATAGGCAATAGAATAGTTAGGGTCAATTTTGTTAGGTTCATACTGTATTTATTTGTTATGCCAATAGGATAACCAAAGTCCTTTACAATTGTTTTAAGCACAAAATTACTCAAAAGAAAATTAAAAAGCGAGATAGTCGAATGACCATCTCGCTTTATAAAAAAACAGTTATACTTTGGCAGATGTTTAACCGCATTTTGAAGAGCCACAATCCGTGCAGATTAAGCAGCCCTCCTGGTAGGTAAGATTTTCGGAATTACACGATTCGCAGCGACCCCGGTTGGCTTTGGTGCCATTAGGAATGTACTTTTTAAGTGCCCTTTCAACGCCATTTTTCCATGTATTAATAGATTCGCTGTCGAGCTGCAGACCGGCCACCAGGTGAACGGCATCGCCAATCTCCATACCGTGACGGAGTACACCTGAAATGAGTTTGGCATAGTTCCAATATTCTTTATCAAACTTATGACTCAGACCCTCGATGGTGGTTTTATACCCCCGCTTATTCTCGAAGCAAAAATCGTAACGCGAGTTGCCCTTATCGTCGCGATTTTTAATAATGAGTCCTTTTTGCACCGACTTGGGCAAAAGAATGCCGTCTTCATCGTCGGCCAAACCGGTAAAAATTTCGTAAGGACGCCCGTCCATTAGTCCCACAAAGGCTATCCATTTTTCTTTGTTGTTCTGAAAACGTACTACATCCGCTTCCAGTACTTCGGGACGCTTTTTCGAAAATGTAGCCTTTTCCTGCTCCTCTTCCTTCTTCTTATCGTCGGATATCAAAACTCCGGCACGTGATCCATCCCGGTAAACAGTTACGCCTTTACAACCACTTTTCCATGCCTCAACATACAGTTCGGCAACCAGCTCCTCAGTGGCATCAGCAGGCAGGTTTATGGTCACACTGATGGAATGATCCACCCATTTTTGCACACCCCCCTGCATTCGTACTTTGTTAAGCCAATCTACATCGTTTGATGTGGCTTTGTAGTAGGGCGATGCCTCTATAAGCTGGTCAAGTTCTTGTTTACTGTAATTTTTTGTAGTAGGATGCCCATTGGCCTCCATCCAGGTAACAAACTTATGATGAAAAACAGTATACTCCTCCCAACTGTCGCCCACCTCATCTACAAAATCCACTCGGATTTCAGGATCGTTGGGGTTTACTTTACGACGGCGGCGGTACACGGGCATAAAAACCGGTTCGATACCGGAGGATGTTTGGGTCATCAAGCTGGTGGTTCCCGTAGGCGCAATGGTGAGCAAGGCTATATTTCTACGTCCAAAGGCTTTCATGTCCTCAGCTAGTTTAGGATCGGACTTAAACAAGCGCTTGATAAAAGGATTTTTTGCTTCTTTGTTATAATCATAAATCGGGAAGGGTCCCCTGTCTCGGGCTAAATCAACCGATGAACGGTATGCCGACAATGCAAGCGCTTTGTGTACCTCGATAGAAAAATCGGTGGCGTTAGCGGTTCCGTAACGTATATTTAAAGCGGCCAACATATCACCTTCGGCGGTAATACCTACACCTGTTCTGCGTCCTTCAACTGCTTTATTACGAATATTGGTCCAAAGGTTGCGTTCAACTCTTTTTACTTCGTCTGCTTCGGGATCTTCCTTAATTTTATTTAAGATACCGTCAATCTGCTCCAGCTCCAAGTCAATGATATCGTCCATTATACGCTGTGCATACGCCACATGCTTTTTAAACAGGTCGAAATTAAACTTCGCCTCGGGTGTAAATGGATTCTCAACGTACGAATATAAGTTAATGGCAATCAGTCGGCAGCTATCGTAAGGGCACAAAGGAATTTCGCCACAAGGGTTAGTCGAAACCGTACGATAGCCCTGGTCGGCATACGAATCGGGTACCGATTCGCGTATAATGGTATCCCAAAAAAGTATCCCGGGTTCAGCGGATTTCCATGCATTGTGCACTATCTTTCCCCAAAGCCCCGAAGCATCTATCTGCTTAACATGCGAGGGATTATTGGAATTAATAGGATATTGCTGTTTGTATGGTTTGCCATCCACAATTGATCGCATAAAATCATCGTCTATTTTAACAGAAACATTGGCGCCTGTAATTTTGCCCTGTTGCAACTTGGCATCAATAAACGATTCTGAATCGGGGTGTTGAATGGAAACACTTAACATTAAAGCACCTCTGCGTCCATCCTGGGCTACCTCGCGTGTAGAGTTGGAATAACGCTCCATAAAAGGTACAATGCCGGTAGAAGTTAGTGCGGAGTTTTTAACAGGGGAGCCTTTGGGCCTTATGTGGGACAAGTCGTGGCCTACACCTCCGCGTCGTTTCATCAACTGCACCTGCTCCTGGTCTATCTTCATTATGCCACCATATGAGTCAGAATTGCCCTCATTACCTATTACAAAACAGTTAGACAAAGAGGCGATTTGAAATGGATTGCCGATGCCAGCCATGGGACCTCCCTGGGGTACGATGTATTTAAAATCCTTAAAAAGCGCATACAGTTCGTCCTCGCTCATCGGGTTGGGATATTTTTTTTCAACACGGGCAACCTCTCGGGCCAGACGACGGTGCATCTCATCGGGGTTCAGCTCATAAATAACCCCCTCCGAATCTTTTAGTGCATATTTATTAACCCAAACCCGCGCTGCAAGTTCGTCACCCTTAAAATAGGCCAAGGCCGACTCGTAAGCCTCGTCGTTGGTGTAGGTCTTTTTTGATTTCTCCGCTTTTTGGTCAATTTGCGTGACTTCCATGATGTTTTTAATTAATTAAGGTAAATAGATTCGGTTTGGAGTAGCACCAAATAATTAATGCCTCAAACACTTCAATTTTGTTTTGTAAAGATAGGTAAGCTTTACAATTAAGTCAAGAAATAGTTTTTAACAATTAACAAAGTTATCCATTTTAAAAGCACCAAAGTCTGATTTTTAGCATTTTAGCATTTTTCAAAACACTAAAAGTTATCCGAAAAGAATTTTTTATCAACAATAGCAATAATAAATCATTTACTTCTTGGAAAATTTAGAAACAAGATATACCCTGGCTTATAAGTAATAAAATTTGCAACTGTGCAAAACGGATTATAAATTGCCGTCTTTAGTTTTAACAAATAACACATCCCATGAAATTATATCACGTGTCCTTATTTATGCTCCTGCTGGTTTCGTGCTCGTTAAGTACAAATACAGAACAAGGCTTCAGCAACAAAAACATAACACTCCAGGATAACAGACTAAGTCCTGAAATTATTTGGCAACTTGGAAGGGTAGGCAACGTATCCGTATCACCGAACCAAAAAACGGTGCTTTACACCATTTCGTACACCGATATTAAAGCGGATAAATCCTACTCAGATATTTACACCATAGATATAGAGACGGCAGAAAGGCATCAAATAACCTCATCAAAACTCAACGAAACAAGTGTGAATTGGTCGCCCGATGGCAATAAAATCACCTTTTTATCGGCAGAATCCGGATCGACCCAACTGTGGACAATGAACACAGATGGATCAGGTAAAAAACAAATTACAGCTATTGAAGGTGGCATCAAGGGCTATGCCTATTCGCCCAATATGCAACAATTGGCATTTGTAGCAAAAGTTAAACTGGATGACGATATCCATGATTTATACCCCGACTTGCCACATGCCAACGCCCGTATAGAAGATGACCTGATGTATCGGCATTGGGACAGCTGGGCCGACGGCTACTACAGCCATATTTTTGTTGCAGAAACGAATACTAACTTAATCAGGGATAATTATACCGATATAATGGAAGGCGAAAAATTTGATTCGCCCATGGCTCCTTTTGGTGGGATGGAACAAATAAATTGGACTGCCGACTCCAAAAATATTGCCTATACGTGTAAAAAACTCTCAGGCAAGGATTACGCTTTTTCCACCAACTCCGATATTTATTTGTACAACATAGCAGACCAAACCACCAGAAACTTAACAGAGGGTATGCCCGGATATGATATTAATCCTTTATTTTCGTCTGATGGCAAATACATGGCCTGGGAAAGCATGGCCCGTGATGGCTACGAAGCGGACAAAAACAGACTGTTTTTGATGGATTTAGCAAGCGGAGAAAAAAAAGACCTATCTATCGGTTTCGATCAAAATGTGGGCGCATTGGCCTGGAGCACTCAAAACGATAAAATATGGTTTACCAGCAACCACCAGGGACCAGAACAAATTTATAATGTGAGTATTGCCTCCGGAACTATTAATCAGATAAGCACCGGCCAGCAAAACTATAGGTCTGTTTATCCCGCCGGAGAGCAACTTATAGCCACCAAGACCACCATGAACCATCCTGCTGAAATTTTTGCGGTGGACATTGAAACAGGTCAGGACAAAGAACTTTCGTTTGCCAACAAAGATATATTGGCACAATTAAAATTGGGTAAGGTAGAGAGCCGCTGGATTGCTACTACCGACAATAAACAAATGCAAACCTGGGTGATTTATCCACCCAACTTCGACCCGAATAAAAAATACCCTACCCTTTTGTATTGTCAGGGTGGACCACAAAGCACGGTAAGCCAATTTTGGAGCCTGCGCTGGAATTTTCAGCTGATGGCGGCCAACGGTTACATCGTAGTTGCCCCTAACCGCAGGGGATTGCCCGGTTTTGGCCAGGAATGGAACGAGCAAATCAGCGGCGATTACGGTGGACAAAACATGAAAGACTATTTGAGCGCCATAGATGCCCTGGCCAAAGAACCTTTTGTTGACGAAGATAAATTGGGTGCTATAGGCGCAAGTTACGGCGGCTTTTCCGTGTACTGGCTGGCCGGAAACCACAACAAGCGCTTTAAAGCTTTTGTATCCCATTGTGGCATCTTTAATTTTGAACAAATGTATTCCACCACCGAAGAAATGTTTTTTGTAAACTGGGACTTGAAAGGAGCCTATTGGGAAAAAGACAATCCATTGGCCCAGCGCAGTTATGCCAACTCACCCCATAAATTTGTAGGCAATTGGGACACCCCTATACTGGTTATTCACGGACAAAAGGACTTTAGAATTCCATACACACAAGGAATGGCTGCGTATAACTCGGCCAAGATGAGAGGAATTCCGGCTCGCTTCCTGTTTTTTCCGGAAGAAAACCATTGGGTGCTATCACCCCAGAATGGGATACTTTGGCATAGGGAATTTTTTAGATGGTTAGACGAGCACCTGAAGCAATAGACGCATTATAATGAGCCCAAATACGACGAAATAAAATACGGAACACACAAAACATTTGTTTTTCTCTGCTGTTTAGGAACGACAACTATCGTTGTAAGGCTCACCTTACACATCAACAACTTACTAATCCATAATGAAATATATGCGTATCTTCTTTTTTGTCTCAATCGTTTTGAGCATTCATTTTCTGGTTAATTTTTACATTTACAAACGTGGGGTACAGGGGCTGGAATCTATGCCCCATTTGATTCCGTGGTTTCGGGGACTTATGTTATTTTTGGTCGTATCCTATCCTGCAGCACGTTTTTTAGAGAAGATTTGGTATTCGCCCTTTTCGTCATTTATTCATTGGGCTGGCGCGTTTTGGTTTGCGGGCATGCTGTATTTCGTATTGCTACTATTTGCAGTAGATATAATTAGATGGAGCAATATGCTGTTTCATTTTTTACCCAACAAACTAAGCGGAAATTATGCCCAGATAAAATTAATAACCACCTATACCCTTACTGCAATAGTTGTGCTCACCGTTATAGCAGGACACATCAATGCATGGACTCCCAAAATTGTTAAACAAAACATTAAAATAAACAAACCCGGTGGAGATAGAAAGTCGGTAAAAATAGTGGCTGCTTCGGATATACATTTGGGCACCATCATAGGACCACGGAAAACGAACAAACTGGTAAATGCCATCAACGGTTTGCATCCTGATATCATATTGCTGGCGGGAGATGTAGTAGACGAAGACCTGAAACCCGTTATCGACCAAAATCTGGGTAAAGATCTTTTAAAACTCAAAGCCCCTTTAGGTGTATATGCTTCCACAGGAAACCATGAGTATATAGGTGGTGCCGAAGATGCCGTTGCGTACCTCGAAAATCACGGCATACGTGTTTTAAGAGACACCTCCCTGCTTATTGACAACAGCTTTTACCTTGTAGGCCGTGAAGACAAGCAAAGAACCGCCTTTACACAAAAACCACGCAAAACTGTTCATAAATTAATCGCATCGCTGGATAAACAAAAACCCATAGTGATGCTGGATCACCAACCCTATAATCTCCATGTGGCGCAGAAAGCAGGTGTAGATTTTCAGATTAGTGGCCACACCCACCATGGGCAGCTTTGGCCTTTTGGCTATATTACCCAACGAATTTTTGAAGTGAGCCGTGGCTATAAACAAAAAGGCGACAGTCATTTTTATGTGAGCACGGGGTTTGGCACATGGGGACCTCCGGTTAGGGTGGGAAACAGACCGGAGATTCTGGAGTTTACATTGGAATTTGAATGATCATGTTGATGCAAAACAAGGCTCAACTCCTGGTTGAGTTGACAAAACTATCCCATAAAATACTGCCTCATGCCTGAGAATGTATTCCAAACTTATTCCCTTCAGTATCATGAGCTAAAACCATAAAACCATATTCGCCGATCGAATGCTTCGATTGCACAATCGTGCCTCCAGCGTCTACCACCCTACTTTCCTCTATGGCACAGTCCTGGCTACCAAAATAAACCAGGGTAGAATTCCCGCCTGCCTTCACGCCTTCCATTTTTACCAATGCACCGGCTGCCCCTTCTCCGTTCATTTCCATGGGGAAGAATAACATTTTCATATCACCACTTTCGGTTTCAGGCATGGGGAGTTCGCTTATTTCAATTTTAAATACCTTTTCATAAAACTGCTGTGCCCTTTTTAGGTCATCCACATAAATCTCGAACCAAACTACTGGATTATTTGCTTTCATAATGTTTTATTTTTACAATATACAGCTACTCTTAAGCAATTGAACGCAAGGCAAGTTAGCTGTTTTAAACGAGAATGTCCAGTGTAGTTTTGTAAGCTTACAAACCAAGTACCTCTTCGAGCTGTGCCATTTGTTCCAACTCCCAAAAGTTTTCCAGCTTTTTGTTGTTCTCCACTTCCTCATGCACCCAGGTGGTGTGAAACGGGATATGCACAGCAGAACCTCCCAGATTGAGTACGGGCAGAATATCCGATTTTAAAGAATTCCCTATCATCAAAAAATCCCTGGCTTCTATGTTTAAATGCTCCAGTATTTTATTGTAGTTGGCCTCTTGTTTATCGCTCATTATTTCGATGTGGTGAAAATATTGCTTGATATTGGCCTTGCTTAGCTTCCGCTCCTGATCTAACAAATCTCCTTTGGTCAGCACCACCAGCTTATACCCTTTTTTGCTTAAACTTTCTATCACTTCTTTGCTGCCGTCGATAAATTTCACCGGTTTGTTTAGCATGCACTTACCCAGCTCTATCATACAACTTATTTTATCAATGCCTACCTTGCCCTTGCTTAAGCGAATGGCCGTTTCTATCATACTAAGCATAAAACCCTTAATACCAAATCCGTAATCTTTAAGGTTGTCCAACTCGGTTTTATAAAGTTCTTGCATTATTGTTTGCTCATCGCAAAACTCCGATAACAGTTTTGCAAATTGATATTCCGTTTCCCTAAAAAAAGTTTCGTTTTCCCAAATTGTGTCGTCGGCATCAAAGCCAATCCATTTATATTTTTTATTCATAACGTATTTATATGAGCCTTTTTTAGCTGCCGGGAACCAACATATGATAAAAACCAAAGCCGACATAAATATCGGCTTTAGCTAAAATTATTAAAAACTATATAACATATTGCATTGCAATCATTCTTTTATGGCCACTACTTTTTTAACTTGGGGAAGAGCTGTCTTTATCACTTTTTCAACACCGTTCCTCAAGGTCTGATAGTTCATTGGACAATCTACGCACGCCCCCATAAATTCCACCTTCACCACTAAATCATCGGACACGTCAATTAACGCTATATCTCCCCCATCCGCCTTAAGGTAAGGTCTAATTTCCTCCAGTGCGGCCTCTATCGTTTGAATGTGACTATTTTTTTGCATGATTATCAAGTTTTTATTTCAACAATTTGGGTGGGCGGGAGATGGCTGTTCCTCTCCTCTATGGCCGCTACTACCCTGGTGGCCATATCCGCAAAAGCATTGCCCGTAACACTATCCTGATTCAGAGCAGCTGGCTCACCGTGGTCGCCTCCTTCCCTGATGCTTTGCACAATAGGTATTTGTCCCAACAATGGTACCTCCAGCTCTTCGGCCAAATTTTTACCACCATCCTTACCAAAAATATAGTATTTGTTGTCCGGTAGTTCGGCAGGAGTAAACCAAGCCATATTTTCCACCAAGCCCAAAATAGGCACATTGATGTTTTTACTTTTAAACATACTCACCCCTTTTATTGCATCGGCCAAAGCCACATCCTGCGGTGTGGTAACGATAATGGCTCCGCTTATGGCCAGAGTTTGAACCATGGTGAGGTGTATATCGCTCGTACCCGGCGGCAGATCAATTAACAAGTAGTCCAAAGCACCCCAGTTACCTTCAGTAATCAATTGCTTAATGGCATTAGTGGCCATGGCGCCGCGCCAAATAGTAGCATCTTTAGGGTTTACAAAATAGCCTATGGACAACATTTTTACTCCGTATTTTTCAACGGGAATGATACGATCCCGTCCATCTATTTTATCTAACAGGGGACGATCCTCTTCTGTTTTAAACATTTTAGGCACCGAGGGGCCAAAAATATCTGCATCCAACAAACCCACCGAATACCCTGCCTTAGCCAATGCCACGGCCAGGTTTGAGGTGACGGTAGATTTTCCCACGCCTCCTTTACCTGAGGCTACGGCCACAATATTTTTTACTTCGGGAAGTAGCTTTTGGGGCTCGGCTTTGGGGCGGGGCTTTATTTTTACATATATATTACCTCTAATTTCAGCATCTTCGCCTACGTAGGTTTCGATAGCCTGAACGCATGCTTTTTTCAAAGCCGGAATCATGGGATCGTTGGGCCTATCGAACAAAAGGCTGAAACTAATTTTTTTTCCGTCGATTTTAATGTCGTCGGCCACCATTTCGAGCGAAACAATATCCTTTCCCTTTCCGGGATGGCGCACGTGCTTTAAGGCATCTAATACAAGTTGGGGATAATAACTCATGTTGCTGTTTTTTTTATTAAAATTTATAGGCTACGGATAACAAGGCAGAATTATTGGATAATCCGTAGTTGAATCCGGAAACATCACTTTTTAAATCGTTATCGCCATTACCATAATAATTGCCTTTTTCAATGATTTCTCCTGTTTTATAACTAAATTCCGGGAGCAACTCTACTCCCAATACAATGTTATCACTTAACCAATAGTTAAAGCCGAATACCAAATTCAGTCCCGGTTGATAGATTGTTCGTTCATCCAGTTGGTCAGAATGGTCGGGGTCAGTATAATCAAGTTCATACTTTGATCGGGAATATTGGAATGACAAATCAGTTCCGTACTTTAATTCCATATTTTCTGCAAGGGGTATTCGGTATTCTCTGCCCACCTTAACGCCAAAACCAAAATAATTCTGCGTTCTTTTGAATGCATCCTTTTTACTCTCATCGTTTTCCCCATTCAAAAACAGGGTGGTAAATCGCCATAAAGCTTTGTTGTTGCCTGTTTTGTACGTCAACCCAAAGTTATCGAGATTACTAAAAATAAGTCCAACTTCTTTTTGCTTTTGCGTTTCTTGCGCCATCAAAATAGATGAAATGGAAACGCATAATACAATCAAGAAATATTTTTTCACTGCCTAAAGTTTTAATTAAACAACAAATATTTTTTTAAGACCATGTAATTACACCTACCTTATGTGTGAAAACCGAATTGTGATTCTTATTTAGTTTGAATAAGAATAAGGGCAAATATACATATCCTCCACCTAATAAACATACGTGCAAACCAAATTCTTTTTATGCTATGGGGCATAGTTAACGCGCCTTTGTTTATACGTATCAATTATTCCCTCATTTCTGTCACTACTGTTTTAGAAAAATACCTTTGGAGCAAGTACATGCAAAATATAAAGACTGTTGTTCCGCCCATTATGATCAATACAGCATTCAACGTCCCTCCATACGATTCCACAAATGATTTTTCAAGTTCTTCTTCCAAATTAACAAATTGCATGGTAATAAACGCAAACAGGTTGTTTACAAAGTGAATGAGGATGCAAAGAGAAAGGTTATGGGTTTTGTAATAAACCCAACCCATAAAGCTACCCACCCCCATAGCTGTAATAAATTGCCATGGATTTAAGTGTACGATACCAAATAAAAGACTGGATATAAATATTGATTTTGCCGGGGAGTATCGTTTTAACAGCCCATCGAGTATTACCCCCCTAAATATAAGTTCCTCGAATATAGGGGCAGCAATTACCAGGGTCATAAAACCAAACACACCGGTCATGCTTCCTATCTCCAGAAACATCTGCTTAAAAATGTCGGGCATGGGAATTAAGCTTGTCAATGGCGACAGGGCACCCAGTTGCAAACCAAGTGCTCCAACGGATACCAGTATAATAACTTTAGGCGTACTCCCTGGAATACTGTAGGCACTGGTGCCCATCTCTTTTTTACGCATAAAATGGGCAAAGGCAAAGGCAGCACCCATAGATAGCAGATAGTACAGTAACAAGGCAGGTTCTTTTCCAATAATATCTTGTAGAACTAATTGCAAGGGCGAAAAAACCAGCATGGACACAATGGCTACTCCCATTATACCCCAACTCTGCCCAATACCCGGATAAACTTTTTGTGCTAACATATTTCTACTTTAAATGAATAAAATAATTTATAGCAAATATAAAATTATCCATTTATAGCGCGACCTTTTAATTAGGAATGTTCAAATTCCTTACAATCTCCAGCCGGCACCCTAATGCATAATGCAAGAGCTCACCTTATTTCTTGAGCTCAAGAAATAAATATTCAACTTTGTTAGCCACGTTTTAAGAAAAAAATGCGATTTTTGTCCGTTCAATTAGTAAAACAAGAATTAATTAAAACACGATAAAATGCAAACGGTAGTGAGCGGTATCCGGCCCACCGGAAACTTACATTTGGGAAATTATTTTGGAGCGGTAAAAAACTTTTTGCGTATGCAGAATGAATACAATTGCTATTTTTTTATTGCCGATTACCATTCATTGACCACCCATCCAACACCCGAAAACCTGCACAATAATGTTAAACAAGTGTTGGCCGAATACTTAGCCTGCGGACTGGATCCCGAACAGGCAACACTCTACATACAAAGCGATGTGCCTGCCGTTGCCGAGATGACTCTATTGTTGAGCATGAATGCATACCTGGGCGAGTTGGAACGCACCACTTCGTTCAAGGACAAAGCCCGACAACAGCCCGACAACGTAAATGCAGGACTACTCAACTACCCGGTACTGATGGCATGTGATATATTAATTCATGATGCCGATAAAGTGCCTGTAGGTAAAGATCAGGAGCAAAATCTGGAGATGACACGTAAGTTTGCCAACCGCTTTAACCACATGTATAAGCAGGAATATTTTAAAATACCTCAGCCGTTTAATTACGGTGATGCGTTAATAAAAATACCCGGCCTGGATGGTTCAGGTAAGATGGGGAAATCGGAAGGAAACGGTATTTATTTAGCAGATGAGCCAAAGGCTTTACGTAAAAAAGTAATGAGCGCTGTTACCGATAGCGGTCCAAGCGAACCCAACTCCCCCGTATCGGAGCCGGTGCAAAACTTATTTACCCTGATGGAAGTGGTCTCTTCACCCGATACGCTCCAGTATTTTAAGGACAAATATGCCAGTTGCGAAATTCGATATGGCGACTTAAAAAAACAATTGGCCGAAGACATCATCTTGTTTAATACACCGATAAGAGAAAAAATTGAGGATATAAAGGCCAATGCCAATTACTTGAATAAAGTAGTTAACATGGGGCGTGAGAAAGCCCAGGCAAGTGCCGAAAAAACCATTCGTGATATAAGAGAAATCATTGGCATAAAGCGGTTTTAATTAACCGCCTCGCCTTCTGAATAAGCAATCCGTGGTAGATGGTGTGTCGCATTGTGATCCGGCGCAAAAAAATACCGAGAATTGCTCCAGTCAAAAATTTGACAAAAAACAATCTCGGTATCAATCAACACAACACATCTTTAGCTTGGGTCATATGCAACTTTACTAGTTGCACCAAGCATATATCTAACCTGAATAACACCGAGAGTTATAATTTTGGGGACAAAATATACAACCCCCGGCATCAATCAACACAACACGTAATTACTGGTTGCTAAGGTAATGTTTATTGCAAAAATAGCAATACACAAAACGATGTTGTTGAAAAAAATACCGAAAGTTGTTCAAGTGGGGACAAGAATTAGCAACTTCCGGTATTGAATCAACACAACACTATCATGAAGCCATTAAAATATCTTGCGAAAATGGCTTGGGCTCATCACAAAAGAAGAACATGTGGTCTGCCTTTGCGAGCCTTAATGCTTTATATACTTGTACGTGAAGATTGAATAAACTTATCTGGCATTCATTCATCTCCGACAATCGTTGCGTTGCTACAAGAGCATCCACAATTTCCTTATTAATCATATCTACCCCCTCCAGGTCTATTAATACATTTGTGAAGGGTGTGGTCAGTTTGTAAATGAGTTCGTTTTTAAAATTAGATATATCTTCGCTGCTACAGCGATCGTTTTTGGTGAAGGAAATCAAAACGATATTACGGAGTGTTTTAATTTTAATCATAACTTGTGTGTTTGTGTTTGTATTCGTTTACCGCAATCCAATTGACATGCCAAAAATCGATTACTGCTGATTGTGTGAGCATTACAGATTACAACAAAACAAAAAATGCCAAAAAATGGAATCTGTTCCATATTTTGGAAGTGATTTTAGATGATTTTATCCAAAATGAAATAAAGTATTTCGTTTATAAATGGATTGTGGTACTTTTGCACAAAATCTATATAATATCAATATGCCTACTGATCAAGAATATAATGAAATACGACCGTATCGAGATAATGAGATACATGAAGTAATTAAAAAGCTGATAAAAGAGGAATCATTTATCGAGTTGCTTCAATTTCTTTTTCCACATACCCCCGTCAACGAATATGCTCAAAAGTTGCTTTCTATCCGCTCGGTAAAAGAATTTCAGATTGGTTTAATTTATCCTTACATAAAGGATATAATTAAAAATACAACGCAGGGAGTCAGCTGCGAAGGGCTCGACAAGTTAGATCCTGCCAAGAGCTATCTTTTTATTTCCAACCATAGGGATATTGTATTGGACTCGGCCTTTTTAAATATTTTGCTGCACGAGAACGGTCACGACACCTCCGAAATTGCTATTGGCGATAACTTGTTAATATATCCTTGGATAACCCAGTTGGTAAAGCTAAATAAGTCGTTTGTAGTACGACGAAACCTGCCGGCGCGCCAATTGCTGCAAAGCTCCATGTTGATGTCGAAATATATGCGGCACAATATTACCGAGCGAAAACAAAGTGTTTGGATAGCACAGCGCGAAGGACGCTCCAAGGATGGCGACGACAGAACACAAACCAGCCTTTTAAAAATGATTAATATGAGCGGCAATGGCAATTTTGTGGATAGTTTTAAAGAGATGTGCATCGTACCGCTTTCTATTTCGTACGAGTACGATCCCTGTGATTACCTGAAAGCGCATGAGTCCTTATTGAAAAAGGAAAATCCTGAATATAAAAAAACACCTGCCGACGACCTTAAGCACATGGCATTAGGAATTAAAGGGCGCAAGGGCAGGGTTCATTTTAGCGCAGGGAGTCCGATCAACGCGCAATTAGATGAACTAAAGGACTTGGATAGAAACGAGCAATTGACCAAGCTGGCCGAAATAATAGATGAGCAAATTCACAATAATTATAAGCTCTGGCCGGGTAACTTTATTGCCGCCGATAATGTAAACCAGAACACCAAATTTGCCCATAAATACACCGATGCAGATGTAAATCAGTTTAATAAATACATAAATGATCACATTGCACGCGTGGATGCCGATAAAACACTTCTTACTTCGATATTAATGAAGATGTACGCCAACCCGGTAAAGAATTTTTACAAGGAGTAAATTACGGTATTCCACCTGGTTTACGATGAATAGTCTACCATTCCACTTTTTGGAATCTCTTCATATTAATTAAATAAAAAGAGCTGTCCGGTTATATTAGACAGCTCTTTTTTTATTCCTGTTGACTCGGATTTCAACATCCGTACTATTCTATCTTCGCGCACAACACGGGCCCTTCCAACAGATAAGCAGATTATTTATTATTGTTTTTTAACTTTAAATAAAGTTCGTCCAGTTGCTCTTCGGCTACGGGCGATGGCGAATCAATCATTACATCGCGGCCGGCATTGTTTTTCGGAAATGCGATTACATCGCGTATGGAGTCGATACCGGCAAACAGTGAAGTAAGTCTGTCAAAACCTAATGCCACCCCACCATGCGGAGGAGCACCATACTTAAAAGCATTCATTAAAAAGCCAAACTGGCTTTCTGCTTCCTGTTCGGTAAAGCCCAACAACTTAAACATTTTATTTTGTAACTCGTCGTTGTGTATCCTGATGGAGCCACCGCCTATTTCTACACCGTTTATCACCAGGTCATAGGCGTTGGCCCTTACTTTGGCAGGGTCGGTTTTTAGCAAAGCCACATCTTCTTTTTTGGGTGAGGTAAAAGGATGATGCATGGCGTGGTAACGTCCCGTTTCCTCATCCCATTCCAATAACGGAAAATCAACTACCCATAAGGGTGCAAACTTGTTTTTATCTCTATACCCCAGCCGCTCGCCCATTTCCAGGCGAAGTTGGCAAAGTGCACTCTGCGTTTTGGCCTGGGGGCCTGCCAATATCAACAACAGGTCGCCCGGCTTAGCTTTAAATTTCTCGGCCCATTGCGCCAATGTTGCCGTATCAAAAAATTTATCAACCGAAGATTTAAATGTACCGTCGGAATTGTATTTCACGTACACCAAACCTTGTGCACCAATCTGCGGACGCCGAACAAAGTCAGTTAATTTATCCAGTTGCTTGCGCGTATATCCTGCACAACCATCGGCACATATTCCGGCTACATATTCGGCATTGTCAAACACCACAAATCCTGTATCGCCCAACATCTCTTTCATCTCAACAAACTTCATATCGAAACGGATGTCCGGCTTGTCCGAACCATAATATTTTAATGCCTCATCAAAGGGCATCTGCGGAAAGTCGAAATCAAATTCAACGTTTTTAATCACCTTAAACAAGTGCTTGGTCATACCCTCAAAAGTGGAGAGGACATCCTGCTGCTCTACAAAAGCCATCTCGCAGTCTATCTGTGTAAACTCAGGCTGACGATCGGCGCGCAAATCCTCGTCGCGAAAACATTTTACAATTTGAAAATACCTGTCGAAACCGGCTACCATCAGTAATTGTTTAAACACCTGTGGCGATTGAGGAAGCGCATAAAACTCGCCCACATTCATACGTGAGGGCACTATAAAATCACGTGCGCCCTCTGGTGTCGACTTTATCAGTACCGGTGTTTCAGTTTCAATAAAATTTTGCTGATTCAGGTAGTTACGCACTTCAAAACCCAGCTTGTGGCGTAGCTCCAGGTTACGGCGTACCGGGTTGCGACGCAAGTCCAGGTAACGGTATTTCATTCTCAGCTCGTCGCCACCGTCGGTTTCGTCCTCAATGGTAAAGGGGGGCAGCTCCGAGGGGTTCAGCAACACAATTTCATCTACCAGTATTTCCACGTCGCCGGTAGGCATCTTTGCATTTTTGTTGCTCCTTTCGGCCACATTACCCCTTACCTGAATCACATATTCGCGACCCAGCTGGCGTGCTTGTGCACTCAAATCCTTCCTCGATTCCACGTCGAGAACCAATTGGGTAATCCCATAACGATCGCGCAGGTCGATAAAAGTCATCCCCCCCAAATTGCGGATTTTTTGCACCCATCCGCTCAATTTTACATTTTTGTCTGTATCTGCAAGCCGTAGCTCACCACAAGTATGTGATCTGTACATTGTCTGATAAATTAAATAACCAAAGGTTTTATGTGCTGTACTGATATTTTACTATTTTCGTTACCATTTAAAGCTGTTAAATAGGTTTTAAAACAATATTTAACACAGTTAGTTGCATAGCTTAATGTATTGACCTGCGAAAATAGAAAGAAAATAAATAAAAGTACAGTTATTGACCCATATAAAGTAAAAAGATGACCAAAATCAATTTCTCCGACCAGTACTTCATGCAACAAGCTTTAAAAGAAGCACAAATGGCTGCCCAAAAAAATGAAATCCCCGTTGGAGCCGTAATCGTTTGCAACAAACAAATAATTGCGCGAGCACATAATCTCACCGAAACGTTAAACGATGTTACGGCGCATGCCGAAATGCTGGCTATAACGGCGGCGGCCGAAGCACTTGGAGGTAAATATCTGAACCATTGCACCCTCTATGTAACCCTGGAGCCCTGTGCCATGTGTGCGGGCGCCCTGGCTTGGTCGCAGATAAATCGTGTAGTTTTTGGCGCCAATGATCCGCATCGTGGCTTTTCAAAACACACACCGCCCATTGCTCACCCCAAAACCAAAATTACCTCGGGTATTTTACAAGAAGAATGTGCCCAAATAGTAAAAAGCTTTTTTAAAGATAAACGATAATACTTATTAGGGCGTTGCCCTCCCTGCGGCATTTATCCTAAATTACTACTACTGCTGTCGGGCCGGGCTTTTCGCTGCAAGTCCTCGCTAAATGTTCCCAAAAAATAAAAAACCCGCAACACCCTAAGGCCAATTTCTTTGTAAAGCATATAACGTTCCTGGCCGCTGCGGGCTTTCTGCTGCTATCCCTAACGCAGTTAAGTTCGCAATCTTTAGCTGCCTACCTGCCCCGGGCTCCAACCTCCTCTGCTCTTAGCTGCATTACCCAAGCCCTTTGCTACCGATTAAAATACATCTTTTTACTACCACAGCAGGCAAGCACCTGATGTAATTCTTTTTTTCTGTATCTTTGCGCAATATTTTAAAAACACACCTACTTTGAATTTTTCCGATTTAAACTTAAATACCGTCCTTCTTAATGCCTTGAACGAAATGGGGCTCACACAAGCCACTCCCATTCAGGAACAAGTTTTTCCCGTTGCCATGTCGGGTCGCGATGTGGTGGGCATTGCACAAACGGGTACCGGAAAAACCTTATCGTATGCATTGCCTTTATTGCGGAATTTAAAGTTCAGCACACAAAAACATCCCCGTATTTTGGTATTGGTACCTACCCGTGAATTGGTGGAACAGGTGGCCAACGAGTTTAAAAAGCTGACGGAATATATGAACGTGCGCATTGTGGGCATATATGGCGGAACCAACATTAACACCCAAAAACAAATGGTGTATGAAGGTTTAGATGTACTGGTGTCTACCCCGGGCAGACTGATAGACTTAACTTTAACAGGAGTATTACGACTCAAATCCATTCAGAAACTGGTAGTGGACGAGGTGGATGAGATGCTAAACCTGGGCTTTAAGCCACAGCTCCGGCGTATTGTGGATATGCTGCCCCAAAAAAGGCAAAACCTGATGTTTTCGGCTACTTTAACCTATGATGTAGAAGAGGTAATCAAAGATTATTTTTATAATCCGGTTAAAATTGAAGTGGCCGCTTCGGGTACACCCCTTGATCTTATCTTTCAATCGGCCTACCGGGTGCCTAATTTTTATACCAAAATAAACCTGTTACTTTATCTCTTAAATATCCAAAAAAACATGGATAAAGTACTGGTGTTTGTTAAAAGCAGGGCGTTGGCCGATATAGTTTATAAGCAGCTACAGAATGTTGTGGGTGATGAGGTAGGCGTAATACACTCCAACAAATCGCAGAACTTTAGGTTTAGAATGGTGGAGGAATTTGCACAAGGCAGCCTGCGCTTACTAATAGCCACAGATCTTATTTCGCGTGGATTAGACATTCTGAATGTTAGCCATGTAATTAACTTTGATATGCCCACCGAAGCCGAAGCCTATATGCACCGCATAGGACGCACCGGTAGAGCCGAAGCCGAGGGGAATGCCTTATCCTTTGTAGAAGAAAGTGACATGGAAATGTGGCACGATATTTTAAACATGATGGGAACAAAGATCGCCCTGGATCCTTTACCTCCGGAAGTAGAAGTATCGGATTTGCAACTGGAGAGTGAAACGACTGAGATGCCGGGCAAAACATTAATTAAAGCCCCTAAGATAGATGCTACAAAGGGTTCGGCCTTTCATGAGAAGAAAGAAAAAAATAAAAAGGTAAACCTGGGTGGTTCATACCACAGAACAGTAGCTGCAAAATACAAGAAACCAAAAACAAAAGGGCAGAAAAGAAAATAAACCTTTTGCCTTTTTTATCGTAATAAGCTCTTGCACCATATGGACGGCAAGTGGTTTAATTTAATAGCAACATTGCTTTTACATACATGCAGCAACACTTTCATAAATAAATACTTGTTGCACTTTCCGCCATAAAGTAACAGAAACAATACAATGAAATTACAAAGTGAAAAAGAACGTCTGAACGCATGTTCAGAGGGAATATCGGAATGGAAAAAATGGGGCCCTTATTTGAGCGAACGCCAATGGGGCACCGTGCGCGAAGATGATGGGAGAATGGATAGTCCCTGGTTGTCTTTTACTCACGACCAGGCTCGTTCGCGGGTATACAGATATGGCGAAGATGGCATTGCCGGTATCAGCGACGATAAACAACAGCTATGCTTTGCCTTGTCGCTATGGAATAAAAAGGATAAAATACTGAAGGAGCGTCTTTTTGGCCTTTCAAGCCCAAAGGGGAATCATGGGGAGGATGTAAAAGAATACTATTTTTATTTGGATTCATCGCCGACGCACTCTTACATGAAATATTTGTACAAATATCCTTTAAACGAATTCCCATACGATGATTTGGTTGATACCAATGCAGCCAGAACCGTTAAGGATTTTGAATATGAACTTTTAGATACCGGCGTATTTGAAAATAGCCACTATTTGGATGTATATATAGAGTATGCCAAAAAATCGTGTAATAATATATTAATAAAAATTACGGCATTTAATCGGAGTACCGAGGACGCCAACGTGGTTTTACTGCCTACCCTATGGTTCCGTAATACCTGGTGGAATTATAAAAGCACCGAGCCAATCATTAAATTATTGGACGATAACGCAATAATTGCAACCAGCGATGGTATAGGTAGCTATGTGCTTAGCTCGGAACTATCGCCCCTGTGGCTTTTTACCAATAACGAAACCAATAACGAGCGTATTTACAACAGCCCAAACAAAACACCTTATGTAAAAGATGGCCTTAACGATTTTATTGTCAATAATAACAACGAAGCCGTAAACCCTGAAAACAGAGGCACCAAGGCTGGAGCCATGTACGATGTAAATATCCCGGCCGGCGAGAGCATCGAAATTAAAATGGTGCTCAAATCGGGTAAAAATCCAAAACATGTGTTCGATAAATTCGATCAAATAGTGGAGACCCGAATAAATGAAACCGAAGCATTTTATCAGAACATCTATCCGTCCGACAGCTCCATAGACGAAAAAAGGGTTCTGCGACAAGCGCTGGCAGGCATGCTCTGGAACAAACAGTATTACGAGTTTGATGTTTCGGAATGGCTCGACGAATACCAGGGCGGCCCGCGTCGAATACTTCGCAACAACGATTGGGAGCACCTTAAAAATAATGATATCATTAGTATGCCCGATAAATGGGAATATCCGTGGTATGCCGTTTGGGATCTGGCTTTTCATACCCTGCCACTTACCATGGTAGATCCCGACTTTGCTAAAAACCAGCTTACCCTGTTTTTACAAGATAACTATCAGCATCCTAATGGTCAGATCCCCGCTTACGAGTGGAGTTTTAACGATGTAAACCCTCCGGTACATGCTTTTGGCGTAATTACCTTGTACAAAAATATGAAACAAGCCAAAGGGCTTATCGATAAGGAATTTTTGAAAACCTGTTTTGATGGACTCGACCGTAATTTTAAATGGTGGGTAAACCACAAAGATCCTCGTTTTAAAAGTGCTTTTCAGGGTGGTTTTTTGGGTCTCGACAACATTGGTGTTTTCGACCGCAGCCATACCTTGCCAACAGGCGGACACATAGAGCAGTCCGACGGTAATGCATGGATGGCCCTTTATGCTCAAAATATGCTGGAGATATGCCTTGAGTTGGTGCATCTGGGCTATGAAGAGTATGAAGACAAATCGGTTCAATACTACAATCATTTTCTGGAGATTGCCTCTGCCATGGACAAAATTGGCGATAGCGAAGACGAAATGTGGGATGAGGAAGACCAGTTTTTTTACGATGTGCTGCGATTCCCTGATGGAAGTGCCCAGCGGCTCAAGGTGCGCTCGCTGGTAGGCTTATTACCTATGTGTGCCGTTACGGTGCTGGAGCCCGAACGCCAGGAGATGATACCTACCTTAGCGGCTCATCACAAATACATGGTAACACGTACTAAAAGACTATCCAAAAATATTGCCGATCCGCAGCGCAAGGGAAAAAATGGGCGCAGACTTTTAGGGGTGGTCAATGAGAGCAAGCTAAGAAGCATACTTAAAGTAATGCTCGACGAAGAGGAATTTCTAAGTGATTACGGCATCCGCTCGCTCTCAAAATACCACGAAAAAAACCCCTATGTTTTTACCTGGAATAAGGAAGAGTTCACGGTTAAATATGTACCTGGCGAGTCTGACAATACCATGTTTGGTGGCAACTCTAACTGGCGCGGCCCCATCTGGTTCCCGGCCAACAGCATTATTATTAGAGCACTTTATCAACAATATGCCTTTTATGGCGACGATTTAAAGGTAGAATGCCCAACAGGCTCTGGCAATATGATGAACTTAATTGAAGTGGCACAGGAAATAATAAAGCGTCTGGAGAATATATTTTTAGAAGACGAAGACGGTTATCGCCCTGTTTATGGATGGTACAAGGAGTTTCAGAAAGATGAGCATTGGGAAAACAACTTGTTGTTTTACGAGTATTTCCATGGCGACAATGGTGCCGGCATAGGTGCAAGCCACCAAACCGGATGGACCGGAATGATTGCCTATTTAATGGTAATGTTTAGGACTACCGATTTTGATAAATTATTGGAAAAACCCCATTGGGATCATGAAGTAACCATTAAACCGGAAAGTGAAGAAAACACCTGACCCCGGATGGAGCTAAGCATCAGGATATAACTATTTTATTTTTTTTACGTATAAAATACGTAAATTGATATATTGTACAAAACAAATATAATCAGATGAAGCGAATATTGGTTCCTATTGATTTTTCCGAAAGTGCTATGAATGCCTTAAAGCATGGTATAGCCATAGCAAATAAATTGGATAGCGATTTACGTATCATACATGTCAATACCAAAATGTCGGCGCAAGTGTACTTGCAAAAAAATGCCGGTTTATTGGTTTCGGAAAATGCAGAAGAATGGCTGAGTGATATTGTATACAATTGCAAAAAGGACTACAGGGTGCCGGGTGGAACCATAGACTATAAAGTGAGAGAAGGGAACGTATTCAAGGAAATTAGCAATCAGGCCAAGTACGACGACACCACCTTAATTGTAATGGGAACACACGGCGCTTCGGGCTTCGAGGATAAATATATCGGCAGCAATGCTTACCGTTTGGTAAGTGCATCGCCCGCACCCGTGCTAGCAATACGACCCGAGCGGGTATGGAGAGGGATAAATAAAATAGTATTGCCCATAAGCAACCGGAAAGCGAGTCGGCAAAAAGTTCCTGCAGTTGTGGGATTGGCTAAACTGTTTGATGCAAAAATATTTGTCGTTGGCGTTAAGGAAAAAGGGTATAACCTGTTGAATAGTCGCGTAAATGTGTATGTACGACAAACGGTTAAGTTTATCGAAAAAAACACAAAGCTGAGCGTAGAGTCGAAGATATTGAAACAGGGAGACAGGGCCATGGTACTATTAAACTTTGCCAGCAGTATAGATGCAGATGTTTTAGCAACCGGAATACATCACTCCGGCAATCCTTTCGATAATTTGATTAAACCCTTTGCCAATCAGATCATTAACCAATCAGACTGCCCTGTACTTGCCATACCAACAAAAGAAATGCTATCTTTGAGCACTAATTATTAGCTAAAGATATGTTTAAAATCGTTTTTACCGTTGTACTATGTTTATTCTTTGGGGTGGCCACGTCGCAGGAAAATGCAGGTCTTACTTTTTTTAACGATCTGCAAAGTCAAAGCCCCGGTGGTGGAAACCTTACCATTGTTCAGGATACGGGCATTGCCAACCTGGTAGGTATGCATATCAACGCCAACAACAGAAGCAAGTTAATAGACGGTTTCCGGATACAACTCTATTTAGGATCTAATAACAATGCCAAAAAAGAAGCCACGCAAGTAAAAGCCCACCTGCTAAGCTTGTTTCCCGACGAAAGGCCTTATGTTGTTTACGAAGCGCCTTTTTGGAGGGTGCAAGTAGGCGATTTTAGAAGCAAGAACGAAGCATTCCCGCTCTACAAAAAGCTAAAAAGTGAGTTCCCGGCCTGCTACCCCGTACCCGTCAACAATATTCCTTTGTCCAATTTAAAGTGAAATAACGGCACTCACGAACCCGATAGCGGGATAAAACGAGCTGACAAATCCGGTTCTTCCATATCTTTATCGAGCGGAAACATGGGTCTGTTAATGCGCTCATACCCCAGTCGTTCCAAATCCTGATCCACACCTCCCGGTGTTGAGGCCATGAGCCAATCGCCACGCATATTATACAGCTCAGGCACCAGGTAGCCTATTTTAACCATAACAATAGCTGAATTTTCGGGATCGAGATCCAAATCGGTAAAATCGACCAAACGATGGTAGGGCTTCCGCTTTTGAGTAACAATAACATGTAAGCTCCCGGTTTTTACCACCACTTCGGTTATGGCATTTCTATCGCCCTGTTTTATGGCAGTTACCACACCCGATAATTCTATGGGTGGCGAAAAACGATCGTCTACCATAGCACCCACATTGGCTTTAACCTTTGCGCCTACCCCCAGCTTTACCGCTTGCTCAATCAATTCGGGACCTGGAATGGAGGCATATATCAAGGTGGGTCCGTCTGCTCTTTTAAACTCTTTACGCTTTAAAATTTCGTTTAGTGTCCAGGTAACATCACCTGCTCCGCCTGCTGTAGGGTTATCGCCCATATCGCTGATTACAAAAGGTTTTTTAGCACTTGCAATGGCTCTGTCGAGACACTCGTCTAAGTCGGCCACCGGCGCTACAAAATCAAACTCTTTTCTCACGTTCCAAAAGGTATGAGCCAATTCTTCGGCTGCCTCTTCTACTTTTCCCTTATCGTCGCCCACGGCCATAACTACCGCATGGTTCCGTGGCTCATCGGCCCAGGCATACCCCACCCATATGGCAGCATCCACCACACCTTTTTGATTGGCCAGGGGTTCCACTTTGGCATAAAGGCTTTTCCCCGGCTCTATGCGTGTACTGGTTTTTTCACCGGGTAATAAAATAGGCACGGGAATCCAGGCTTTATAGGCCGGTTTTCCTAATCCGTTCTCTAAGCGGTACAATAAATTATCCACCGCTCTTTTTTTCGATTCCATAGCATCCTCGTGCGGAGCCAGCCTGTAACAAGTCATTAAATCTGTGTTTTGAGCCAATCGTTTGGATACGTTGCCATGCAAATCCATACAGGTAGAAATAACTGTTTCATAACCCACCACTTCTCTTATTCGCACTATAAAATCTCCTTCGGGATCGTCCAATCCCACCACGCTCATCGCACCGTGAATATCTAAAAACAATCCATCGTAAGGTAAATCCGCTTTAAGCAAATTCAGGGTTTTGCTTACCAATGACTCATAGGTTTCGCGGGTTACTATTCCGCCGGGAATGGCCTTGGCACGAAGCGTAGGAACCCAATCGGCTCGGTTTCGGTTTAGAGAATCAGCAGCAAAAAACGGATAAAAGGAAAAGACCTCCTCTTGAATGTCCGTATGAAAATCTTCCTCGTGGGTTTGAGCCGGCGAAAAAGTACTCGACTCAATAGCAATTCCGGCTATGGCTACTTTGGGAAGTTCGCGCTGCTTTTTATTTGTACAGGCCCAAAGTAAAACCACCATAGCAACAAGACTTAACAAATATTTTTTCATAGTGCTGTAATTTATTGTAATTGATGCAGGTATAACTATAAAACAAAAACACGGAGCGGTATAAAATACACGGATGTAAACAACACAATTTTTTAGCTGCCACATTCTTTACGCTTTCCTGTTGTTTAAATTCGTTAAAATTAAGCAAAATCCATTCTATTCCAATCAGAATATTGCATTTCAACCGGTATTGTCTTCTTCTGCTATTATTTACTCCTGAAGCTTTTTATTATATTTGCAGTTATATTTATAGGTAAAAACCAACGGTTGTATGGTAAATCCCTCGCTGTTCTATTGATGAATTTGATGAGTAAGACAGGAAAAAATCAGGCTTATTAAAGCAAGGTGCAACACGAATGAAGAATAGTAATTGAGAGTAAACGTTATTAAACATCTAACGATAATTATATGAAACGAACATGCAAATTCGATCATTTAATACACCTAAAGAGAAATGATTAAATTTCCCGAGAGTTCCATATAATCCATAAAAGAAAATAAAATCATATGAAAGCATTTGTATTTCCGGGTCAAGGTGCCCAATTTGTTGGTATGGGCAAGGATCTGTACGAAAAATCAGAAGAAGCTAAAGCGCTATTTGAAAAAGCAAACGAAATTTTAGGCTTCCGGATTACCGACCTTATGTTTGAAGGTAGCGATGAAGACCTAAAACAAACCAAAGTTACCCAACCCGCCATTTTTCTACACTCCGTTTTATTGGCTAAAACTATGGGAGATGCCTTTAAACCCGAAATGGTGGCCGGGCACTCCTTAGGGGAGTTTAGCGCCTTGGTGGCTGCGGGAGCCATGTCGTTTGAGGACGGATTAAAACTGGTTTCGCAACGCGCCCTGGCTATGCAAAAAGCATGCGAAGCAGAGCCGTCAACCATGGCCGCCATCGTTGGACTGGAGGATGCCATTGTAGAAGAGGTTTGCGAAAGTATTGACGAGGTAGTAGTTGCCGCTAATTACAACTGTCCCGGACAGTTGGTTATCTCAGGCTCTTTTGCCGGTATAGACAAGGCCTGCGAACTGCTCACCGAAAAAGGAGCGAAGCGAGCCATCAAACTCCCCGTGGGCGGCGCTTTCCACTCGCCACTGATGGAGCCTGCCCGCGAAGAGCTGGCCGCAGCAATTCAAGCCACCGAAATCAGCAACCCCGTTTGCCCCGTATATCAAAACGTGAGTGCCCAACCCTTTACCGAGCCTGCTCAAATTAAAGAAAACCTGGTGGCACAGTTAACGGCGCCCGTCCGTTGGACACAAACCGTACAAAACATGATAGCCGATGGCGCTACCTCATTTACCGAAGTAGGCCCCGGAAAAGTTTTGCAGGGACTGGTGAAAAAAGTAGACCGAAGCATGCAGGTAGCGGGTGTGAGTGCTCTGCAATAGAAATTGAAATATGAGCATACTCACTGTTATTTAAAAAATGTATGCCAGAAGACTTCTATTTTTAAATCGCAACACAATTACCCCGCATTCCCTGGTGGAGGCTTATCACCATTAAGGGCTTTTAGGTACTGCTATTAGGGACTTAGAACGTGTTGGCAGACATACTGACACCTGTTTATTTAAAAACGAATAAATCTGAAATAATCCGAAGATGCACTAGCGTCTTCGGATTTTTTTTTACCCATCCTTAAGTATGTTTATCCCTAAAAAAAGCGTCTTGCTATATTATATTTTCGCTTTGGACAAAATCCTCGAACACCAAACCCACCGTACCGTATAGTCAATTGTTTCAAATTCGTAATTATTTCTACGAATTCGCAATTATTCATTAAACTGTTCTTAGGAATCAAACAGGCAAAACTACAATATGAAAGTAACTGCGTATGGCCGCATTATTGTTATTAGTGCTTCCAATTCTGAGATTTTAAAAAAAGGTTTTGGTATTTGTTTGTACAATAAAAAATATGTAAGAATTTTAATGCCTGCCAAGATATTTCTGTATTTTTCCCTATTAATCTCATCCAAATTATCCAATATACGAACCGTTAAACTACAAAGCTTTTTTTGTTTAAGCTTACTTTGTTGTGCACTCCATTTTAGCGATATAAGGGCGCAAGTGAAAAACGAAACTGTACAAACAAAGCTTTCGAACAAACAAACACACATTCAAAGAGCCTACGCACTTCTTAATACCAGTAAGGCGTACCGAGCATCATGCGAATACAACAAGGCGCTCGAATATGGCTTTGAAGCGCTGGCCGAGATTGAAAAAACCAATGATAAGCCCAAAATTGCAGAATCGCTTAACTACATCGGCATCCTTCAGCGACAACTGAATAAATACGACCAGGCTTTGCAGTACTACCAACAGGCCAGAAACTTAAACGAAGAATCAAAAAACAAACAAGGGTGTGTAAAAAATTTAAACAATATCGGTATCGCTTATCGGCACTTAAAACAATACGACAAAGCGCTGGATTATTACCTGCAAGCGGTGCAATTAAAAAACGAAATAGGCGATAAATCCGGACTCTCCAAAACATTGAACAACATAGGCATCTTGTTTCGAAAATTAGGAGACCATAACAAATCGCTACAGTACCTTGAACAGTCATTAAAATTAAAGGAAGAATATAACGACACGATTAGCACAGCAAAAACGTTGAACAACATTGGTATTGTTTATAAAGATTTAAACCAGCACCAAAAAGCCCTTGATTATTTATTGCAGTCGCTACAATTTAAAGAAGAACTTAACAATACGATTGGAATAGCCGTAACTTATAACAACATAGGTTCTGTTTATGGTAGCCTGGAGCAACACACGAAGGCACTGGAGTATTACCAAAAATCCTTGAGCCTTAGAAAAAAATCATGCCATCCAAAAGATATTGCTCTGTTGTACAATAACATCGGAGGCACGCTCATTCAGTTGGGTAACTATGCCAAAGCCCGCTTGCACCTTGATTGGGCGAGGGACATAGCCAAAGAACTGAATAACATAGAACTCATTACGGAAAATTATCAGCACTCCTCAGAACTTTACACACTCGAAAGAAATTACGAAAAAGCATATCGCGATTACATGCTCCTTTCGCTATTGAAGGACAGCATGCAAAGTTTGCAAAATAAACAGAACGTAAAACATATTGAAGCCCAATACAATTTCAGTAAAAAGGAAGAGGAACTGAAATATTTGGAGGAGCAAAGGATTTTTGCTATTAAGATGACTGCCTTATTAATTTTGCTGGCAGTTTTTATGACTTCAATTGTTATTTATATTGCATACCGGTTAAAAAATAAAAATAATCTATTATTAAAACATAAAAACAGCGAATTAGAGCAGCAAAAAACTGCGTTAAAAGAGAGCCAGTTGCGATATAGGCAACTGGTAGAAAATGCGGGTGAGGTTATACTCGTGGAACAGGGTGGGCTTTGTAAATATGTGAACAAGCGCATTACAGCTACTTTGGGTTATCAGCCGGATCAATTGACCGGCACATCTATATACAAAATTGTACACCCCGAAGATAAGCCATTATTGAAAGCAAGTCTTAAGCATATTTCAAAAAATGAAAAAGCCCCTGTAGTACTCACTTTTAGGGCGCTTAACAAAGCGCTTGAGTTTAAATGGATAGAAATAAATACGGTACGGTTTATTTGGGAAGGTAAGCCGGCAAGTCTTAGCTTTCTGGAGGATATAACAGAACGAAAGCTGCAAGAAGAAGCCCTTAGTAAAGCCAAGAAAAAGGCCGAAGAAAGCGACCGTTTAAAAACAGCATTCCTGGCCAATATGAGCCACGAGATACGTACACCCATGAACGCCATCCTGGGCTTTACCGATTTACTGAAGCAATCGCAACCCAATGAGAAGGAAAGGGAAGCATACATTAACATTATCGACCACGGCGGACAACTCTTGCTAAGCATTATCAACGACATTATTGATATCTCAAAAATTGAGTCAGGGCAGATGACGGTGCGCAATACAATGGTTAACCTAAGCCAGCAGGTACGGTTGACCCACAAACTATTACAGCACGAGGCATACAAAAAAAATTTGCGGTTCGAAATAAGTATCGACCAAGAAACAGAATGCTATACCGATCAGGAAAAAATACAGGCCATACTAACCAATTTGGTAAAAAACGCCATTAAATTTACCCATTCAGGACATGTGAAATTTGGCTTTGAAACAAAAGGCGATAATATCAGGTTTTTTGTTGAGGACAGCGGATTGGGGATAAAAAAAGACAGACAACCCTACATCTTCGAACGATTTGTACAGGCCGAACAGGCATTCCCCCAAGAGGGCACCGGACTGGGTCTGGCCATTTCAAAAGCTTTTGTTGAAATGTTAAACGGTAATATTTGGTTAGAGTCGGAACCCGGAAAGGGCAGTACTTTTTATTTTACGATCCCTGCTTTTCCCCAATAAGAATTTAAAGCTAATACGCAGTTATCTTTAAAACGTCGCTGACTTTCCGTGTGATTTATATGTTCAAGCAAATCCCTGACTCATTGGGGCACTTTGGTATAATCTTATACCAACTATAAGCCAATACAGCCCCCTTTGCGAAACTGTTCTTTTAAAGCATCCTCTATTAGCTACCTTACTTTTTCTGCTTAAACAACCACTTTAAAAAATGGGGTTCAGCAAAAGCCGGATCCCAGCTATTGTGATTAGCCTCCGGATAAAGGGTATATTTTGTTTTCGCATTCCATTTTTTGTGTTCTTCGTATATTTGGCGCGAATACAAGGGCGGCACCACATCATCTTTAGCACCATGAAAAAACCAAATGGGAACATGCTGATAGGCAGAAACCAATTGGGGATCATGGCCACCACATATAACATTGGCAGCAGCATATTTCTCAGGCCATCGATACAAAAAGTCCAGTGCACCAATCCCTCCCATAGATAAGCCCATAATATAAACCCTGCGCGTATCTATCTTACCCGAAGCTAACCATTCATCTACCAACTCATTCACCAAAAAGGCAGGCAGGGTGGGTTGCTGTCCAAGGGGGAATTCGAATTCCCAATCCCCTGTGGGTGACTTTTCCTTTTTCCGGTGCGTCCACATCACCTTTGGCGGACATTGTGGAAAAAGTACAACGGCAGGATACTTTTTTCTAAGCTCCTCTTTCAAAAATAGTGCTGATCCATGGGTGAGCTGCTTTTGATTATCGGTACCTCGCTCACCGGATCCATGAAGAAACAATACCAGGGGATATTTTTTCCCGGATTTCATCTTTTGAGGATAGAGAATATTATACTTTAATGTAGCTCCATCCTTAACAAATTCCTTTTTTATAAAGGCATCTGAATTTTGTGCATTTAAAACGCCCATCATCGTAAACATGATTGAACTTAGGATTATGGTCAGTGTTCTCATTATAATTATTTGATTAAAAATTACTCGATACAATTACATCTCGGTTTAAATCGACTGCTTAAATATAAGCAATACTGATGTATCACATGTATTTTTTGACATTCCTTTTTTATCTTGTGCTAAAATTTTATACTATGTTTTCAATAAATACTTATACCAAACGCCGCCATCGTTTAAAATCTAAATTAAATACCGGCATCGCCCTTTTTATGGGCAATGTAGATGCCAGTATGAATTATACAAACAACACCTACCATTTTAGACAGGACAGTACTTTTTTGTATTTCTTCGGATTGGATTATCCGGGCCTGGCCGGACTTATCGACTTTGAAAGTGGCGAAGAAATATTGTTTGGGGACGACTTTACCATAGATGATATTATATGGATGGGTCCTCAGCCTACCTTAAAACAAAATGCGGCCAAGGCAGGCATTTCGCAAACCCACCCTTTTGCCAAGCTGAAAGATATCATCGGTAAGGCGCTGTTGCAAGGGCGTAAAATTCATTTCACCCCGCCCTACAGAGGAAAAAATATCATTGTACTCAGTGAGCTCTTAAATATTCTGCCGGCACAGGTAAAAAATCAAGCCTCGCTCCCATTGATAAATGCCTGTATTGCCTTGCGATCCATAAAGGAACCCTGCGAAATAGAAGAAATGGAACGCCACATGCAAACGGCCTACCGCATGCATACCACTGCGATGAAAATGGCACAACCCGGAATTACAGAGCAGGAAATAACCGGTATAGTTGAAGGCATATCCATGTCGGGAGGTGGGATGGTTTCCTTCCCTGTTATCTGTTCGGTGCGTGGCGAAACCCTGCATAACCATTATCATGGTAATACCCTAAAGCTAGGCGACCTGTTATTACTGGATGCAGGCAGCGAATCGCCGCTCCATTATGCCACGGACCATACCCGCACCTCACCCGTGGGGGGAATGTTTACGCAAAAACAAAAAGAAATTTATCAGATCGTATTCGATGCCAACAACAAGGCACTGGCAGCGAGTCGACCCGGCATTACGTATAAAGAGGTGCATTTGTTGGCAGCGCGTACCATTGCATCCGGACTTAAAGACCTGGGCTTGATGAGGGGCGATGTGGACGAAGCGGTTGCTGCCGGTGCACATGCCTTATTTATGCCGCATGGCCTAGGTCATATGATTGGCCTGGACGTACACGACATGGAAGATTATGGCGACACGCTGGTGGGCTACGACGAGGAAACGCCGCGCAGTACGCAGTTTGGCCTGGCAGCTTTACGCCTGGGGCGCAGGCTAGAACCTAACTTTGTAGTGACCAACGAACCGGGTATTTATTTTATACCGGCTTTAATTGATCAATGGAAAGCCAAAGGAAAACATACCGCCTATATCAACTACGATAAACTGGAATCGTATAAAACATTTGGAGGGATAAGGTTAGAAGATGACATCTTAATTACCGAAACGGGAAACAGAATTCTGGGTGAGCGTATTCCCATTAATCCCGAAGATGTAGAGCATATGGTAAAATCAGGAGCTTGAGTTTAAACTGCCCTATTTATAAAATTTATGAGTAGGGCAGCATAAGTTTAAGCCTCAAAAAAGTGTCTGCAATCATAAGCGGTGCTGCGCTTCTGTCAGTGAAAAATGGATGAATTTTTCAGGTAAAAAAGGTCATCCCTCACTTTTGTGTTTATTTTTCCTAAGCTATTCCCATAAATTTGCCTAATTTGCTACCTTGGCCACCATAAAACGCAGTTTAAAATGGGAAACGAAAAAGAGCAAACATTAAGTCAGGTTTATAAGCGGAAGAAAAGCGACCAGGATATTTTCCCGGAGCTGATGGAGTATAAAGCAAAAGAGGTGTTGCTGATTGCCAACCATTACGATGCTTATTCCATCGTACGCGAAGGCCGGTTTTTCGACCGTATTTATGGCGAATTTTTGCAACTTAACCTATTTACGGCACCACGCATCACTTCGGCATCAAATGGCGATGAAGCTATGGAGCTCATGGAAAAAAGGCATTTTGACATGGTAATTCTGATGGCGGGGCTGGATAAAAAAACACCCGTGGCCATTAGCAAAAAAATAAAACAAAAAGTGCCTAAGATGCCCTTGCTCGCTATGGTAAACAACAACAGCGATCTTCGGTTTTTCGACGAGTCAGGGCCCAACGTAAAATATATAGACAAAGTATTTGTGTGGAACGGCGATTCCAAGGTGTTTTTAGCGATGATAAAATACGTTGAAGATAAAATGAACGCCGACAAGGACACCAAAATAGGTGATGTAAGAATTATACTTTTAGTTGAAGATTCGCAAAAATATTACACCCGTTATCTGCCCTTGCTGTACTCCATCATAATGAAACAGACCCAGGCAGTATTAGCCGAGGAAGGATACGACCAGCTGCACAAAATTCTTAAAATGCGGGCTCGCCCTAAGGTGTTACTGGTAAGCAACTATGAGGATGCCATAGAAATAGTAGAAAAATACCGCGAATATCTGATATGTGTTATCTCAGATGTTAAATACAACCGCAATGGAGTCCCCGATGAAGATGCCGGTGTGGATCTTATACGCTATGTAAAATCTAAAACCAGCCTGCCCGCGCTGTTACAATCTTCGGATCCTTGCAATGCCGAGAGAGCCAAAGCTATTGGTGCCGATTTTATCGACAAAAATTCTGAATCCTTATCGCAGGACATCTACGACTTTATTCATGTTAAATTGGGCTTTGGCAACTTTGTATTTAAAAACTCCAGGGGGATGACCGTTTCGGTAGCTCGCAACCTAAAAGAATTTAACGAGTGCATAAAAACCGTATCAGCGGAGTCGCTATTATACCATGCCAAACGAAACGGCATAAGCACCTGGCTGATGGCTCGTGGCGAAATAAACATGGCTAAACGGCTACGCCCTTATAAGATTGAAGATTTTGACAGTTCCAATAAATTACGGCAGGCTATTCTGCGCGTATTTGAGCAAGTGAAATTAAAAAGGCTGCGCGGACGCGTGGTATTATTTGAATCTTCCTTGATCAACAGTAATCGTTATATTACCCGCATTGGCGAAGGCAGCTTTGGTGGCAAAGGCCGGGGACTCGCCTTTTTATGCCATTTTGTGGAGAACATCGACTTTAAAAAAATATTACCTGACCTGGCCATACGCATACCCACCACCGCCATCGTAGGTGCCGATGAATTCAGCGAATTTATTGAACGAAACAACTTATACCGCCAAATTTATGTAGAGCAAAAGTACGACAGCGTGCGAGAGCTTTTTATTAGGGCTACCTTTACCGATAAACTTAAAAACAAACTCCGCAAATATGTTTCGGTCATCAACGAGCCATTGGCCGTGCGTTCCTCCGGTCTCTTCGAGGACTCCCTGCTCCAACCTTTTGCAGGGGTATACGAAACCTTTATGCTTCCGAACAACCACCCCGATATTGAGGTTCGTCTGGAACACCTTATTACAGCTATAAAACTTGTTTACGCCTCTATCTTCAGACCATCGGCAAGGGCTTATTTTGAGGCCGTTAACTACAAAATAGAAGAAGAAAAAATGGCGGTTATCATCCAAAAAATTGTGGGCGAGACAGCGCATAACCGGTTTTATCCACACATAAGCGGTATTGCGCAAAGCTATAACTACTATCCTTTTTCGTACATGAAACCCGAAGATGGTTTTGCCGTTTTGGGCGTGGGACTCGGTAAATATGTGGTAGGTGGCGAAAAGGCATGGCGTTTCTGTCCTAAATTTCCTAACCTTGAGCTCAACTCCATACAAGATCAGGTAAAAGATTCCCAGTCCTACTTCTATGCCCTCGACCTGGAAGTAAACGAATACGATATAAAAAAGCTGAACGAAGATTCTTTTATACGCAAACTACCCATGAAAGAAGCAGAAGAGGACGGCAACCTGCGTTACTGCGCCTCTGTTTACGATTATAATTACGATCGCATCACCAACAACCTGGATGCCAAGGGACCACGCATCGTCAATTTTGCCAATATATTAAAATACGACTATATCCCTTTATCCAAAAGCCTGGAACTGCTGCTAAAGTTTTTTAAAGAAGCCATGGGTGCCCCCGTTGAAATTGAATTTGCCGTAGACTTAAACCCCGAAAATCATCTACCTACATTGTATCTACTCCAGATTAAACCCCTGATAAGATTAGAAAACAATGCAAAAATTGACTTCACTAAGGTAGATACAGCTAAAGTTATATTGGCATCGGAAAAAGGTATGGGTAACGGCCGGATAGAACACATCAAGGATGTTATTTTTATGGCTCCTGAAAAGTTTAACCGAATACAAACCAATGAGATGGCTTCGGAAATAGCGCTCCTAAACAAAAAAATGGAACAGGATAGTAAGGAGTATTTACTTATTGGTCCCGGCAGATGGGGAACACGCGACAAATATACCGGGATACCCGTGTTATGGTCACAAATTTCGTATGCTAAGGTGATTGTTGAAATGGGATTGCAGGATTTTCCGCTGGAGGCCTCCCTGGGATCGCACTTTTTTCATAATGTAACTTCAATGAATGTGGGCTACTTTTCGATCCACCACAACCAAACCGACGAATACGTAAACTTTGAGGTGCTCAAAAAGCAACGTATCGTGGGGCAAACTGCCCACTTTACGCATGTAGAGTTTGAAGAACCCTTACAAATACTTATGGACGGCGAAAAACAAAAGGCAATGGTGAGTTGGCTATAGCTTAACAGGCATTACTTCCGCCTCCTGAGCACTTCTTGTATTCCACGATACAAGGTAGAGCAAAGCTAATTCGGAAAGCCGGCAAAAATCCAACACCCTATCCCAATCCTTACTTAACCTACAACACCCTATTGCGCATATGCTCACGAAACTGCAGTGGGGTAAGGCCTGTGGCTTTTCTAAAAAAACGGGTAAAATAGGATTGGTCGGCAAAATTAAGACGATCGGCTATTTGTGTTGCCGAAAGAGCCGAATGTACCAATAAACGCTTTACCTCCAATATCTGCTTGCTGCGGATTACCTCGTTAGATGTTCGACCGGTTAGCTGCTTGAGCGTTTGGGTAAGATGATGAGGGGTAACGGCCAATAGATCTGCATATTGATTTACACCTATATTCTTCTGATAATTATCCTCAACCAATTGATAAAAACGTTTTACCAACAAATGTCCCTTGCCAAATTTGGGCTCCTGCTCCTGGCTTGGGTAAAGCATAGAGGTGTAATGTAAGATGGTATCTAAAACAGAGCGCAACAACCCGATGTGACTCTTATCTTTGGCCAGCTCTGCAATGGCTTTCAGAAATAACTGCTCCAAAAATTTGCCATCCGAAGCCCTAGTCAATTCCAATGGCGGATTATCCTGATGGATGGTAAAAAAGAAGGGAAACTCCAGCAAGCGGTTCTGGTTGTTCTTGTCGAAGAGATAAAACTCAGGGGCAAAAATAAAAATGTACCCCTCAATATCGCCCGACAGTTCAATTTTATGTGCCTGCCCCGGCGACATAAAAAACACACACGGTGGCTCAATGGTATATTCGCGGGTATCAATTACATGCAAGCCGGAGCCTTTGGTCAGGAAGAGCACTTCAAAAAAATCGTGCCGATGCGGATAGCTCACCTTAAAATGCCGCTTAGCATCAAAAAGCTCCACATGAAACTGCCTGTCGGCATATTGCGGATGGCTGAAGGATTGCAGTCCGTAGGTAGGTATGTTTTGTTTTGAAGCTTTCACGTCTGTTTTTACTCTATTCTATTCATAACGATTTGTTATTCTACTTATCAAATTCCTCCATGCTTCAAGCTTTCTGCGATAACATATAGGCCACAGCAAGCCTCAGTTCGCCGTAGGAATAATCTTTGCCCAGTTCATTTTTTAGCGGTGTAAGGGCAAAGCTATCTAATTTATGGATGGTCTTTTCTATGATGGCCAGCTTCCCTTTACCAATAAAATTGAGCACGTCCAATTGCCCCAGCTGCACGTAATGTGCCAGGTGTCCTTCTACGGTGCCTACGGTGAGCGACCTTTGCTGGGCAATGGTTTTTACGTCTTTGCCCGCCTTGTACATTTTAAAAGTAAGCAGCTTGGTATCTTCCTTGGGTTTAATCTCTGCAGAACTCTTCCGTTTTCGCGATGGAGTAGGCTTTTCGCGGGATTCGGGAAAGGCTGGTTTTTTAATGGTACTTTTGTCAAAAGGCTTTCCTTGAAGCGATGATTTGATTAAGCCCTGGGCTTTATAAATCATCTGCAAACAACCGTAGTACAGATTGGACAGGTCGATGAGTTCGGTATGATAGGTTTTGGCACCTTTAATGCCCTTCAACTCGTTGCAATGCTCCCTAATATTATCGTGTATTTCTTTTATCCGAGGCTCAAAATAAGCCGTTGCCTTGTTTATCCGTTCCAACAAATGAGCGAGGTAATTTGGCTGTCCCGAATTTACAATCCGGTTTACCTCCGCTTTAAAATTATCAGCTACGGTACGCAATGGCTCGGTTTCTTTTAACCATTCCAGGGCAACAGATTTATATTGTTGTTTGACCGATTTTTTGGCATTTTTATTATAGGTCGAGATATGATAGCTCAGGTCTTGCATTAATCCCGAAAAATCAAAGGCCTCCATTACAAAGTTGTTAAAATATTTCTTTGATTCCTTCTGCAAAATGGGGTTCAGCTCCTCGGGTTTTTTCTTTATCTCGGCGAAGGATGCTAGTGAAGAATCCACTTTAATGCCTTCTGATGGAATAGGTGAAGTAAGAATAAGGCCATCTAAACTGCGTAATCGCGACAATGCCACATAAATCTGCCCCGGTGCAAAGGCATTCTGAACATCGATGATGGCCTTGTCGAAAGTTAATCCCTGGCTTTTGTGCACCGTAATGGCCCAGGCCAACTTTAGGGGGTACTGCTTAAAAGTACCCACTGTGCTTTCGTCTATTTCGTTAGAATCCTTATTCACCGTATATTTTTTATTTTCCCACAAGTATGGCTCGGCATTAGCCGGTGCCGAACCATCGGCAAAGCTAACCTCTATTTGATCTTTATTTAGCTTAGTGATGCTGCCTATTTTGCCATTAAAGTATTTCTGTTCGCCCGAATAATCATTTTTGGTAAACATCACCTGCGCACCTATCTTAAACTCCAGCCTGTCTTCGGTAGGATAACTGAACTCCTTGAAATCACCCGAAATTTCGGCTTTAAAAAAATGCGATTTTCCTTTGATGTTTTGCAGGGCTTTCCTGTTTTTATCATTAGCGATACGGTTGTGCGTGGTGAGCAGGATAACGCCCTCATCACTTTTCTGCTCATAATCCGGTCGGTAATATTTATTAAGCAACTGAGCATCTGCCTCCGTCATTTTATTGTTGCGCAGGTTATTCAACAAGTTGATAAAAGTATTGTCGCTTTGGCGGTATATTTTTTCCAACTCAATATATAAGGGGGGAGTTTGGCGTAGCACTTGCGCACTAAAAAAGAAAACACTGGGATAGTAGGCTCCGATACAGCTCCACTCGTCGTCCTTTACCACAGGAGGCAGTTGCAATAAATCGCCGATAAAGAGGATCTGAACACCTCCAAAAGGCAAATCCCTTTGACGGCGCACACTACGCAATATCAGGTCGATGGCATCCAGCAGGTCGGCTCTTAGCATACTCACCTCATCAATAATTAACAGCTCCATTTTTTTGAGCATGTTGCGTTTGGTTTTGTGCATTTGAAACGAAGACAGCAGCGTGCGCGGCGTATTTACCTGCGTGCTTGCGTATGGCATGTTAAGTCCGTTGTTGTCGGGAATAAAAGCGCCAAAAGGGAGTTGAAACAGAGAGTGAAGCGTAACGCCTCCTGCATTGATGGCAGCAATACCGGTGGGAGCCGCCACAATAACACTTTTGTGGGTATGTTGCCTTATGCTGCGTAAAAAAGTAGTTTTTCCCGTGCCGGCTTTACCCGTGAGAAAAATATTTTGATTGGTGTTGTTGATAAACCTGGCCACTAATTGTGGCAAGCTATCCGGTTGCTGGCTCATGTTGCTATTTATTTGAATAATTTGCAAAATAACAAAATCCATCCACAACAGTCCTATCTTTTCTATTGGAATATAATTGGGCACATCAATAAACGCAGGGACTTTTTTTAAAACTTATCGCTATCCTGCCTATTCAAAAACCATTCTTCGTTGCCTTTTAACGCTTTAAAATGTGCTGATGCGTTTATTATAGCAGATAATAGATCGTACTCCTCCATTTGATAATGCAAATTGTAACCTGTATTCAGAAATACCATAAAAGAATCTAAACAGGTACCTTTGTACTCGGTTAGGTGCTTAATGTTTGCACGCGATACCAGATAGTTAAAACGCTGACTTTTATCCTGAACTTCCTCCAGCTTATCTACTGCTTCGCGCTGCAAACGCAATTTATCCTTGCCCCCAATGCCTATTCCTAGGCCTACCGAACCACCTTGAGCCATAGCATCTATTCTTCCTTGTGCTGCTGCCTCTTTAAAAAGCGGATCCCAAGAACTGAAAACCTCCCTGGCGATATCCTTCTCGGTTTTTGGTATCCTTAAATCTTTAAAGGCTTGTTTAAAATGTGCATACGAATAATAGCGTACCACGTCAACCTCCGGGAGATCATAAACATTAGGTTCCACTTTTAGTTCTATCTTTTGGTCCATGGCAAACCATATGCCGGGGATTACCCATGAGGTATCGCGATATCCCAAACTATGAAACTTTAATGTATCGCCCACTAAACCGGAAATAGCAAAGAATCCTTCCTCATCCGTAAGGCTGACTTCACCGGTTTTTATATTTTTAACGGCCCCAAACTGCACCGCCTCCTCTATGGAGTTTTGTAGAATATAAATACCAAATCGTTTGCTTTGAAGCGGTTGCGAAAAGGAAAATTTTGGTGTCAGGATAAGAAGAATGGCAGATGTGATGTATAAATGTTTCATATATTAAAGCGCTTCAAAAGCTGTTACGAAGGTAAACTTACAAAACAAAATAATGGAATAAATAAAGTTGCTATCCTATTAACCAAACTTTAACTTCCACAACATCAAATTGTTTGGTTATAAATATCATTTCTACACATACTTTCAAATTATCACATTATACAGGTAGATGATTTGCTATTCGTATGCTTTCGTCCTATTTTTGCAATAAACAATAAAGAGAACTATCATGTTAGAGCAATACAAAAAAGTTATTGAGCAAGCCTGGGACAACCGGGAACTTTTAAAAACAACGGATACGCAAGATGTTATTCGTACTTTAATGGAGATGCTGGACAAAGGCAAGATAAGGGTAGCAGAACCAAATGGCGATGAATGGAAGGTGAATGAGTGGGTAAAGAAAGCCGTTATCCTGTATTTTCCCATTCAAAAGATGGAGACTTTAGAAGCAGGGCCGATGGAATTTCATGATAAGATGGCGCTCAAAAAAAATTATGCCGAGTTGGGTATACGGGTCGTTCCCCATGCTGTGGCTCGCTATGGTGCTTACATATCAAGTGGTGTTGTTTTGATGCCCTCGTATGTTAATATTGGCGCTTACATTGAGAGTGGCACAATGGTGGATACCTGGGCCACAGTAGGTAGCTGTGCACAAATAGGTAAAAATGTTCATCTTAGCGGTGGTGTGGGTATTGGAGGGGTGTTAGAACCCATTCAGGCCGCCCCTGTAATTATTGAAGATGATGCCTTTATCGGTTCGCGATGTATAGTTGTAGAAGGTTGTCGCGTGGGTAAAGAAGCCGTGTTGGGAGCCAACGTGGTGCTCACCGGTTCTACAAAAATTATCGATGTTACCGGTGACAGTCCCGTTGAATACAAAGGTTACGTTCCGCCACGTTCCGTGGTGATTCCGGGAAGCTACACCAAGAAATTCCCCGCCGGAGATTTTCAAGTGCCCGCGGCACTCATCATTGGCCAGCGAAAAGAATCGACAGATAAAAAAACTTCGTTGAACGATGCATTACGCGAGAATGATGTAGCAGTGTAATGATGGGAAGATAGGATGTTGTAATACGAGGATAACTAGGAGATAAGAGATCAGGGATAAGAATCTTGTAAATAAAAAGTCGTTCTCTTCCTGTCTCTTTTCTACTACTGTAATGTCTAATAATCTATTATCAATAGGGTCTATTATCCAGTAGTCTGAAAAAATGAATGACGATATAAAAAAAGCGGTAGAGGTATTGCAAAAAGGTGGTTTGATTTTGTACCCCACCGATACTATTTGGGGTATCGGGTGCGATGCCACTAACCAGGAAGCAGTAAAAAAAGTGTATGCGCTAAAGCAACGCCACGATAGTAAAAGTGCATTGGTGTTGCTGGACAATGATGCCAAGCTGAGTGCCTATGTAGCTAAAGTGCCGGAGATGGCCTGGGATTTGATAGACCTGAGTGCAAAGCCACTTACCATCATTTATCCCAAAGCTAAAAACCTGGCCCAAAACCTTCTGGCCGAAGATAACAGCGTGGGCATACGCATTACAAAAGAGGAGTTTTCGAAAAAGCTTTGCGCGAGATTTAAAAAACCCATTGTTTCTACATCGGCCAATATAAGCGGACAAGCTTCGCCCCAACATTTTGGCGAAATATCGGACGAAGTTAAAAATGGCGTTGATTATATTGTGCAATTTCGCCAGGAGGAAACAGCAAACCCTGCCCCTTCGAGCATTCTAAAACTGGAGGTTGACGGGCAAATTAAAATAATCAGGGAATAATTATGAAAACAGAAAATATCCATTTCAACCATTCCGATAACATACAAATACGCTTTAACGATATGGATGGGTTGGGACATGCCAACAACTCCACCATTCAGGAATATTTTGATTTGGGCCGATTGGGTTATTTTAATAAAGTATTTAAAAACGAAGTGAACTGGAAGGAGTTTGGTGCTATCGTGGCTTCCATTAAAACGGACTTTCTCGCTCCCGTTTTCCTTAGCGATAAGCTTAGGGTTAAAACCAAAGTTTTATATATCGGCGACAAAAGCATGAAGCTGATACAGCATATAGTGGACGATAAAAACATTTTAAAGGCCACGTGTAGCTCGGTAATGGTAGGTTTTGATCCTAAAACACAGTCATCACTTCTCATTCCGGATGAATGGCGACGTAAGATTTCGGACCTTGAGCAAAGTGATTTATAAACTGAATTTTTATTTAACCCTACCCGGGTTTTTACTCATAAATTCTTTCCAACTCTTCACCGTATTTTCTTTTTTAATACCCTGATTCTGGAAGAAATGGCATAGTGCTGCCGCCACACCATCGGTGGCATCTAAGTATTTAGGATCGGTTTCTATTTTTAAATATCTTGTTAGAAAATGGGCTACCTGCTCTTTGCTTGCCCGTCCGTTACCGGTGATAGACTGTTTTATTTTTAAAGGGGCATATTCAAAAACGGGCAGGTCGCGTGCCAGGGCAGCAGCCATAGCCACTCCTTGTGCACGACCCAGCTTTAACATCGACTGCACGTTTTTCCCAAAGAAAGGTGCTTCGATAGCCAGCTCATCGGGTGTGTAGTTATCGCACAAACGGGTAATGGTTTCGTATATTTTTTTTAGTTTGATGTAATGGTTTTGGTACTTTTGTAGTTCCAGCACACCCATCGACACCAGCGAAGGCTGGTTTCCCAATACCCTGATTACGCCGTAGCCCATTACGGTTGTTCCGGGGTCGATACCCAATATGATGCGTTCTTTTACCACTCCATAAATTATAACGATCGTAAAATAGTACTAAAAAACAACACCTTTTCACCAAAATCCGAGCTCATTTGTTTTAGCATAAGGGGCGATTGTTTATTAATGGCATCCAAATCGTCCGGGGAAGCCACTTTCCATTGTACCGACACGGTTCTCTCTTCTTCGTTTTCAATACTCATAACCTCGTATACGGCTACTTCCGAAGCAGGAACCAGGTTTTTTATTAAGGGCTTACACGTGGTGTACAACCACTTTTGCCAAGTATCGAAGCTACTGATATTTACCACAAAAGTGGTATTATATATAAACATGTTGATGGTATTTAAATAGCTATTCTTCGTATTTGTTGGGTGTTACAGATATAGCAGTTCGTGGATTACCATTCTTATCTCTGTAATTACAAACCTCCGTACTATAGTTAGTGCCATATAGTTGTCATTCGGGATTTGTTTTGATGTTGTTATCCTAATCCCCTTACAGAAGCTCTGCTAGTAAGTCTATGTTGCTGTTTACTTTTTAATTTTTGCGGTTGCGTAGCTATACTGCACTGTATTTCCGACCATGGCCACTGCATTGCTGTCGTACCATTTCTTGTCGTTTTCCATCATGGGGCGCGCTTTATTTTTTTCCACAGCATCTTCTTTGATTATCTTGTTGATGGATGGTTCGGCTATTATTACCTGAACAACCAACATTAAACCAATTCCCATTAAAAGTCCGGCTATGGTTTTGTTTTTTTTATTTTTCTTTTCTCTTTTCGTTTCTCCTTGTACCAAAATATATTATTTAAGTTTAACAATAAGGACCAGTTTTCAACATATTCTTCGTCAGAAAACTGTCCTGTAAATACTAATTAATCGTGTCGAAATTACAATACGGCACCAAAACTTCGGGTATTTTAATACCCTCGGCTGTTTGGTTATTCTCCAACAGAGCGGCCACAATACGCGGTAATGCCAAGGCACTGCCGTTTAGGGTATGCACCAGTTCGGCCTTTTTCATATCCTTGCCTTTATAACGACACTTCAAACGATTGGCCTGGTAAGCCTCGAAATTGGAAACAGAGCTTACTTCTAACCACCGATCCTGGGCGGCCGAATATACTTCAAAATCGAAGGTAAGTGCTGAGGTAAAGCTAATATCGCCACCACACAAACGCATGATGCGATAAGGTAAACCCAGCTTGTTAATCAAGCCTTCCACATGAGCCACCATATCGTCCAGCGCCTGATACGATGTATCGGGATGCGATATATGTACAATCTCTACCTTATCGAATTGGTGCAGGCGGTTGAGTCCACGCACATGGGCGCCCCACGATCCGGCTTCGCGACGGAAACAGGGCGTGTAAGCCATATTTTTTATGGGTAGTTCTTCCTCCTTCAGTACTTCGTTACGATACATATTGGTAACAGGTACTTCGGCAGTAGGAATCAGGTACAGATTATCGGCGGCGGCATGGTACATCATTCCCTCCTTATCGGGCAACTGACCGGTACCAAAGCCCGAATCTTCGTTCACCACTATGGGCGGTAACACTTCGTTGTAGCCAGCTTTTTCGCCTTCATCTAAAAAAAAGCTGATTAAAGCACGCTGTAATTTAGCACCTTTACCTTTATAAACCGGAAAACCTGCACCGGTAATTTTTGTACCCAGCTCAAAGTCTATGATATCATATTTTTTTACCAGCTCCCAGTGGGGCAGTTTTGCGCCTTGTATTGGCTTAAGCGCCCCCCCCTCTTTTACCATTACATTATCGGCATCGCTATTGCCGGGTGTTACCGATGAGTGCGGAATATTAGGGAGTTTTACCAACTCGCCATCCAATGCCAGGGTAGTTTTATTGAGCACATCGTTTAACTCCCTGATGGTTTCTTTTAGCTCCGCGGTTTGCGCTTTGGCCTGGTTGGCCTCTTGAATTTTACCTTGTTTAAACAACATCCCTATCTCTTTAGAGAGGGAGTTCATTTCGGCCTGCTTTGCATCAGCAGCACTTTGCGTAGCTTTGCGCTTATCGTCGAGTTCAATAATATCCCGGACTATTTGTGCAGCATCAAAGCGTTTAACCTTAAGGCGCTCAATAACTTCATCTTTATTTTCTTGTATAAACTTTAGCGTTAGCATTGTGGGGTGTTATTATTATTTTAGATACGCGTAGTGGTTTGGGTTAGATAGGCAATGTATAAAAAAAAATCTCCTGAATCAGCTTCTAATGTAAGCAAATCAGGAGACTCTTTTAATCAGTGCAAATACTTTTAATTACTCAGCGGCCAACGGCTCAACTGAAACAAAAGATCTGTCGTTTTTTTTCCTACGGAATGTTACCGTTCCTTCGACAAGCGCAAATAAAGTATGATCTTTACCCATACCTACGTTATCACCCGGATGATGCTGAGTTCCTCTTTGGCGAACGATGATGTTACCTGCTTTAGCTGATTGACCGCCAAAAATTTTAACACCCAAACGTTTACTTTCAGACTCTCTACCGTTTTTTGAACTACCGACTCCTTTTTTATGTGCCATTTTATTTTAATTTTTTATTATCCAACTAAAATGTCTTCAATTTGAATTTGAGAAAATTGTTGACGGTGACCGTTCTTTTTTCTGTATGTTTTTCTTCTTTTCTTTTTAAAAACAATCACCTTGTCACCTTTAACATGTGTAAGTACCTTAGCGGTAACTTTAGCTCCTTCTACAATTGGCGCTCCAACCTGAACCGTTCCATCGTTATCAATAAGCATCACTTTTTCAAACTCAACAGCGGCTCCTTCGTCCAGCGCTAAACGGTGTACATAAATTTTGCTGTCTTTTTCTACTTTAAATTGCTGTCCTGCAATATCTACAATCGCGTACATCACAAATTGTTTAAAATTTAATCCAGGAGGCGGGCTTCTTCTCTAATAATCAGCCACTTTATCAAGCCCCGCAAGAAACATCGGAGTGCAAAAGTAGTTATAAATTTTATTTCTGCAAAACCCTTTTATTTAAAAGCATGAATAACAGTAACATTAATCCTTTACCCACCGAGATAATACGCGGGCACAACCCCTATAAAAACAAGGGAAACAGAACTGCTTTTAATATTTAGAAATTGTTAAAAACATTTTGTTATATTTGTTCTTATATTTTAAGAATATACTTTTAAAATACTTTATTTGTATTTGCTATTGAGAAGTTAGCCTATGAGCCAAAAGAAAATTAAACTGAATATACTGGGCTTGTCCTACAGTCAAACTCAATCGGGAGCGTACGCTTTGGTTCTTGCCGAAGAGGATGGAGAAAGGAGGATTCCTATAATTATTGGTGGTGTGGAGGCACAATCCATAGCCATTAAGTTAGAAGGATTGGAACCGCCACGTCCGCTCACCCATGATTTGTTTTTAAATTTTTCGCGTGCTTTTGGCATCGAAATTAACGAAGTGATTATTTATAAGCTGGAAGAAGGAATTTTTTACTCCGAACTTGTTTGTACTAAAGACGGCAAACAACTCAGAATAGATTCCCGCACTTCGGATGCGGTAGCCCTCTCATTACGATTTAATTGTCCCCTATATACCTACGAAACAATTATGCAATCAGCGGGTATTGTTTTGGATATGGGCAAGGATAAGGGCTTGCATGTGGATGTGGACGAACAAGCCTCGCGAGGAAGCGAATCGAAATACTCGCGCAAGTCGCTGGACGAACTCAACAAGCTGTTAAACGAGGCGATAGGAAACGAGGATTATGAAAAGGCCTCGGAAATCAGGGACGAAATACAGCGCAGGAGTGCTTCCTAAATAAGCTTTGTAAGCGCACTTTGATGCTTAAAAAAGGGGTAATTTAGACCACTGTTAATTAAGCTGTTGAACCAAATTTGCGGACTTCATTATTTTTTTTCGCAAGCTATCAACAAAACCTCATACACAAATAAATGATCAAAAAACTACTTGCGGCCACTGCTTTGTTGTTACTGGCTATAACGCAGCCTGCCTGGGCAAGTCAGGCTGTTGATGTTGCCGGGAGCACCGGCCTTTCATTTACCGGAATATTTCGTGGTGTAATTGGTATGTTAGTGTTGATAGGTATTGCTTTGCTTTTTAGCACTAACCGAAAAGCGGTTAATTGGAAAGTGGTAGGTATCGGCCTCTCCATTCAACTTGTGTTGGCCGTATCGATATTAAACGTGCCTTTTATTCAAAGTTTTTTTGAGTTTGTAAGCCGTGGATTTGTTCAGATATTAAATTTTACCCAGGCAGGCACTTCCTTTTTGTTTAAAAGCTTTGGTTCAGGGGTTATTGAATCGCCCATGCTCAATTTTGCCGTTATTATTCTGCCCACCATCATCTTTTTTTCTGCGCTCACCAGCCTGCTGTTTTATTATGGCATCATTCAAAAAGTAGTATATGTTTTGGCCTGGCTCATGACCAAGCTGATGGGCTTGTCCGGTGCCGAGAGTCTTTCGGTGGCGGGCAATATATTTTTGGGACAGACCGAATCTCCTTTGCTGATTAAGGCTTACCTCGATAAAATGAACCGCTCAGAGATGTTGTTGGTCATGTCGGGTGGCATGGCTACGCTGGCCGGCGGAGTGTTGGCGGTATATATAAAAATATTAGGTGGTGGCGACCCCGTTCAAGAGGTAATGTACGCCAAGCACCTGTTAGCAGCCTCTATTATGGCAGCGCCGGGTGTAGTGGTTATTTCAAAGATTTTGTTGCCACAAACACAGGAAATAGACAACACAGTACAGGTAAGCAAGGCAAGGATAGGTAAAAACGTATTGGATGCGGTATCTAATGGAACTACAGAAGGCCTTAAGCTGGCTATAAATGTGGGAGCCATGCTACTGGTTTTTATTTCCTTTATTGCCATGGCCAATTATTTTTTTTTAAAGTTGGGCTATTACACCGGGCTAAACGAAACAATAGCCGGTATTACCAATGGCGAATACACGGAGCTGAACCTGCAATTTTTATTGGGCTATCTTTTTTCGCCACTGATGTGGCTCATCGGTGTTGCCACCGAAGATATTGAATTAGTAGGACGTGTACTGGGCGAAAAACTTATCCTTACCGAGTTTATCGGTTATATTAGCCTGGGCGAACTTAAAGAAGCTGGTGCCTTTGCCAACCAAAAATCAATTTACATTGCTACCTACGTTCTCTGTGGCTTTGCCAACTTTGCATCTATAGGCATCCAGATAGGAGGTATCGGTGCCATAGCTCCTTCGCAAAGAATTACGCTAACCCAATTGGGCGTTCGGGCATTGCTTGCCGGCACATTGGCCTCGCTACTATCGGCCACTATTGTAGGTATGATATTGGGTTAAGCAGAACCCGAATGGCTTTATTCCACAAAGCAAGGATTATTTAAGCATCAATAGCCCGGCCCTACTTAACCGTGCACGTTGTTGCCTTCCAGCCACTTTTTAAATGACTTTACCTTATCGCGCGACACCAACATATCATTTCGTTTGCAAGCTGCCATTTTTACTTTTAAGCGTAAGGGGCCCAGCGAAACTACATCGTCGATGGCATCAATGGCTGCGATATATTGTCGGCTTATGCGGAAGAACTTTGCCGGATCCAGCATGCCTGTCAGCTTTTCCAGGGGGTAGTCAACCAAATAGTTGTTGCCGCTTTGAGTAAGCAGATAAGTGGCCTTTTCGGAACTGTAAAAACAAGCAATCTCATCTGTTTTTACCAGGCGGATATGCGCGCCTACCTTTACTACAAAGCGCTCTTTGTATTGGGGTGTTTTGTTTTGAATGGCTTCAAGCAACATCGACATATCCGGCAGCATCTTGTCGGCATGCTCTTTGGCCGCAAAGGTTTTATATTTCTGCAAGGCGTTGCATAAGGGCTGTCTGGACAGTGGTTTCAAGAGGTAATCGATGCTGTTTACTTTAAAAGCTTGCAAGGCATACTGATCGTAGGCTGTGGTAAAAATGATGAAGGAAGCAATATTTACCCGCTTAAATATCTCGAAACAGAGTCCATCCCCCAAATGCACATCCATAAAAATTAATGCCGGATGCGCGTTGGCGTTTAACCAGGCTTCGGCACTTTTTACCGAATCGAGCACGTCAACTACCTCCATCTCCGTGTCGCACTCATTAATCAACGCTTTCAGATGCGATGCTGCCAAAGGCTCATCTTCTATGATTAAAACTTTCATGCTCGTTTTACATTATCTTCTAATTGCAGCAGCGGTACTTTCACTATAAACTCATCTTGTTTTCTTTCAATCACAAAGGGCCGGTCGGTCAAAAATTGATATCGCTCGCTCAGGTTCTTCAAGCCCAATTTTTCACCACCTATGGGGTTCAAATAAGGTGTAACACTATTTTTTACTATCAGATAGTTGTCTTGAACGTATATTTTTATCTGCAATTTATTTTCTTTGTTTACCTGATTGTGCTTAATGGCATTTTCTACCAACATTTGCAAAGTCATGGGAATAACCTGGTGATGGTTTAGCTTATCCGTTTCAATATCTACTACTATGTTATCGCCAAAGCGTTCTTTTTGCAAAACGAGATATTGGTTCACAAAATCCACTTCCTCGTTCAGTGGTACAATTTCTTTTCCCCTGGCAGCCAGTAGATTGCGATAAAAATCGGATAATTTATTTACGAATATCCCGGCCCTGTCCGCATCTAACCTGATTAAAGAGCCCAGCACATTTAAACTGTTGAACAGAAAATGCGGGTTCACCTGATTGCTCAGCACCTTGTATTGTAGGGATACCGCCTCCTTTTTTAAAGCCTCCTCTGCAATTAATGTTTCGCGCCACTCATTAAAAAATGCTTTGGCGTAAAAAAACATGGTAATAATATAGAGTACAATATATTCAATAAGAAGGATATTAGTGCCGAAGGTTAAAAACTTGCTCCATGAATAATCTAACAAAACAATAAACCAAAGCCAATTGGCAAAAAATATTACAAATGTAGAATAGAGTGTAGTTACTACAAATGAAATGACGATGCTTCTTTTAGGATATTTAATCCAATGTATCCATCGTTTTCCAATTAGAGAAGCGATAAAACCATTGGCAAACAAACCATACCCTAAGGTTAAAGAGTAACCGATATTAAAAGCCCATGACTTTACACTCATACGGACTTCGCCACCCAGGAGGAGTACACACAGAATTCCAATCAATATTGAAACAAGTCCAAGTACAACATATCTTGAGATGCGAAGTTTTTTATTTTTTATTCTTTTCATTGTTTCTAATTATTACATTGTTCCAGCATCTGCTTCGTATGCCAATGGCCCCAGCTTGGCCAAAAAGGCGTTTCGTACTGCTCACTTTCAAAAAGATTTATTGCTTTTTCGAATAGGGGTTTTGCCTTCCCTTTCCCCCCTCCAAACAGGCTGGGTGTATGAAAAACATTGTTGCCCCTGCAATAATAAATTCGCGGATTGTTTTTGTTCAATTTTTCGGCCTGGTCGAGTTCTTCATTCGACAATGTGGAGTATTTCATCCCGCTCATTGCACCACTGATGCGCATGGAGTACAACAAGGCTTGCAGTACATATACTTCCGATTCCTCCGGTCTGGCCTCTTTTAGCTTAGTTACATAAGCCTGAGCCATATCCAAATACTTATCAATCTCCTCTCTATCCTTCGTAAAAAAAGCTATTCTTACCAAGGAATAAGCAGAATAATACAAAGGTAACCATGCATCGCTTTCCTTTTCTGCCACCCGGTAAAACACACCCGAAATAGCACTTAATTCCCGGGCTGTTTTAGCCTTGTACATTTTCTCGATATGCTGCTGCATCACTTCCGTGTAATTACCCGCCGATGCTTTTACGCAAAATAGCGAAGGAATAATAAATAGGGTGATAATCGCAATTGCTTTATAATTCATGATAATCATATTTGTGCCATTTGGCGGTTAATTAAGCCCAAATAATAAAAATTATTTCTGTCTCTGACAGCGACTAAGTTTGATTTCGTTGACTTTCAATGCCGCAAAAAACTTTTTTTTGCAAAAGTACAACTTCAACAAAGTCGGGGTTAACCTGAACTACATTTATTTTTTTCGTTTATGAGTGGTTCAGATTAAAGTTATAAAAATACCTATAAACGCAAACTGATTAATATAGTTTGTGATAGGCAAATAAACAGTGCTTCCGTTTACATTACGGATGGGGCCCTCACGATAGCCATAAACATTATTGGTGCCCAATGCATTGGACAACGACACATGAACAATGGCAGGTTTACTAAAAAATTGGGTGATGTAGCTTAAACTTAGATTAAGCTCGTGCGTTAAATCAGCCTGATGGCTAAGGGTAGCATGGGCAGTTCGCTCGTACCAGTTTCGTCCGCTGGCCATCCAGTACGTAGCCCCCAACTGACAATGAATGGCCGACATCCAATACTTGCCCACTACGGAAAAATTATGCCTGGACACAAAATCAGGCTGAGCCCTAAAATCAAAGCTTTTGTATTTCCGACGGGTATCCACATACGCATACGACAACCAATATTCTAAAAACCTCACCGATTCGTTATCCCGCCAAAACAAATCAATACCCAGCGCATAACCATTCCCTTTGTTGCTGTAATAATCGGAACTATAAAAGGCTCTGCCCTCATATTTAACTAATTGTGTGTATTTTTTATAATACGATTCCAGGCGAAGAAATCGTTTATTCGTAGCACCGGATTGAAATCCAAGTATATAATGGTCGGCCCGCTCAAAGTTAAGGTCGGATGAAAACTTGAGCTCATCGGGATGCGGGTTCTGGTAAAAATGTCCGTAGGATGCCGAAACCTGACTTTGCCTACCCGTTGCAGCCGCTAATCCTATGCGGGGTGCAACATTGTTCCTTTTGAGCAACGAGGAGTATTCCCACCTAAGCCCCGATGATAAAGCCAGGTTTTTAGACACTTGAATGTGCGCCTCAGCAAACGCTGCAGTCAGGTAATCCCGGAAATAGGGATTGTACTCCACCGAGTCGGGATGGGCCCTGTATTGTTGATGATAGTCGCTTGCGGTATTACTTACACCATATTTTAAAACTACACCATCGGATACTTCGCTTATCAACATTAATTTGGTCTCCAGATTGACTTCCTTATTTTTTATACGCTGCGTAGCATAGCGAATGTCCGGATTATCAAGAGTTACTGATGTGCCAGCTTTTAAAGCCGTAGATTGCCCTAATGGCTGCCGATAGGTTACATTTCCATAATAACTTCGCCCGGTGGATTCTGTGCTGTATTGACCATCGTCGATACCCGTATCGCTATTAAAGCGGGATGTGCCGCCATCGCCAGTAAAATAAGCTTTTAACATGCCGTTCTTCTTTGTTTTATGGCGATAGATGACGCTTCCCTGCAGTGCTTCGGTGGGCTTTTCCCAGTTTAGGCGGGTGTTAGCCATGCCAAAATAGGGTGCCAAATTGGTGTAGCTTCCCAATATCGAAATTGAATTATTTTTCCATGCCTCAGTGTAATTGAGTTCTGCCCCCACGCTCATAAGTGAAAGCGACAACCTATCCTCGGTAAACAAATCGTTACTTTCCAACACCAACACCGAGGATAGCGCTTGACCGTATTCCGCCGAATAGCCGCCTGTGTTAAATAGCACGCCCGAAAATAACGAAGGCGAAAACCGCCCCCGCGCCTTCACATCGGGCACTTTTGAGTAATAGGGCTTTCCGGCCAGCACACCATCAATAAGCGTCCTGGTTTCGTAGGCATCGCCTCCCCTTACCAACAAACGTCCGTCGTCATTGGCTTGCTGCGTTCCCGGCAAGGTGTTCAGTGCATTGGTAATGTCGCCCAGCGAACCCGCCGTAGTGTATATATCCAGTGTTTTTAAAAGCGATGCCTTGTGTTTGTCGCCCGCAGCAAAAGTTCCTGCCGTTACCGTAACGGCGTCAATGCTTTGCGTATCTTCTTTTAACAGGATGGCTATTTGCTGCTTGCCTTCCGCAAGCACTTGAACAAACGTTTTGTAGCCAATAAAGCGTGCCAGCAAAGTTAAATTTCCTTTTTTGCGGGTCGATACTTTAAAATTACCATTGCTATCCGATACGCCTCCGTCGTAGGTATCTTTAAAATAAATATTTACTCCCACCAAGGGTTCTCCTTTTTTATCGGTCACTTTGCCTGTAACTGTTGTTTGTGCAACGGCATTAAGGGCTATTAAAAATATAAAGGGAAGAATAAGTGCTCTCATCGCTCGGTGTATTTATAATTGATATAGGCAAATTGCCACCAAACCCACAAAGGGTGAAATAGAAATTACCGAGCGGTCGTTTTTTTAGGATGAATGGGAAAGGGCTGATGGTTTTTTTGCCCTTTAGCTAAAAAAAGAATTCCCCAGAGTTTTTACGGTTAAGGACTCACCACGATAATTTAAGCGATATGCAAGAAATTTTAAACTGCACTTTTTTCTATTGAAAAAAACCTTTTAGCTTTACACAGTTGATTTTAAAAACTAATAATAACATCCTATGTACAAGAGAGTATTATTGAAGTTGAGCGGAGAATCGCTCATGGGCGAGCAAAATTACGGTATCGACAATAACAAGCTTGAGGCGTATGCCCGGCAGATAAAAGCAGTCTGTGAGCTGGGTGTTCAAGTAGCTATTGTTATTGGTGGCGGCAATATATTCCGGGGTTTAAGTGGTGCTGCTAAAGGTTTCGACCGATACCAGGGCGACCAGATGGGAATGTTAGCCACGGTAATTAACAGCCTGGCCTTAAAATCGTCACTTAACAATGCCGGTATAAAAGCACGGGTACTCACCGCCATAAGCATGGAACCGGTTGGTGAATTTTATTCTCAGCCCAAAGCCATAGAAGCATTAGAAAACGGCGAAGTGCTTATTCTTTCGGCAGGAACAGGCAATCCTTATTTTACCACCGATACCGGTTCGTCGCTACGGGGTATCGAAATTAAAGCAGACGTGATGCTCAAAGGTACAAGGGTAGATGGTGTTTATACCGCCGACCCCGAAAAAGACCCTACGGCCACCAAGTTCGACGAAATAAGCTTTGACGAGATTTATCAACGCGAGCTCAAAGTGATGGATTTAACAGCCTCCACCATGTGTAAGGAAAATAACCTGCCTATTATTGTTTTCGACATGGATACCCCCGGAAACCTGCTTAAAGTGGTTAAAGGCGAAAAGATAGGTACGCTGGTGAAAAATTAATTTCAACAAATACAATGAAAAATATTCTCATCCCGTTAATTGCGCTGCTTTTCTTTTCGTGCGTGCAAACATCGCACGATTATGTGAAAATGGAAGGGCAGATTTTTGGCACCTATTACCATGTTATTTATCAACCTATACAACAAACTGATAGCCTGGATAAAGGGCTGCTGAAGGTATTGAATAAGGTAGATTGGTCGCTATCTACCTATAAAGACACCTCTACTATCAGCAAATTTAATTTTAGCGAGCTAGGTGCCAGAACAGATGCCATGCTGGAAAAGGTGTTTTTAAAAGGACAAGAGATTTACGATAACAGCGATGGGGCTTTTGATATGACAGTGGCTCCATTGGTGAACGCATGGGGCTTTGGATTTAAAAAAAAGGACAGTATCACCACTGAGTTGATTGATTCGCTCTTGCTTTTTGTAGGTATGGATAAGCTGCGCTTGAAAGATGCTTTTTTAGAGAAAGACAGGCCGGGTATTATGCTTGATGCCAGCGCCATAGCCAAAGGCTTTGGGGTGGATGAGGCAGCCAATTATCTATTAGCCCAAGGCATAAAAAACTATATGGTGGAGATAGGTGGCGAGATACGGGCTGCCGGGCTCAATAGCAAAGGTATTCCCTGGCGGGTGGGAATTGACCAGCCTACAGACGATAAAACGCTACTTAGCAGAGAACTACAAGCTATACTCTCTTTAAGCGACGCTGCTTTGGCTACATCAGGCAATTACCGTAATTTTTATATCCGCAAGGGGAAAAAATATGCTCATACTATCGACCCTACAACAGGCTATCCGGTACAGCATTCGCTACTAAGTGCTACCATTATCGCACCCGACTGCATGAGTGCCGACGCTTATGCAACGGCCTGCATGGTAATGGGGGTAAAAAAAAGTTACCAACTCATAAAAAATCTACCGAACGTAGAAGGCTACTTTATTTATGTTGACCACAATGGCAATAATCAAGTGAAATACACACCCGGCTTTGAAAGTTTGATTGCCGCTGAGTGAAGTGAGATTATGCTATGGCGAGAAGTCAATAGGCTGAAAGCAAATACTGTACAGACCTATGGGGTTATTGAATACCCGTTTGAGGCAGTAGAAAAAATCACCAAACAAAGCTGCCAATCAATCTCTACGCTAAATGCTTTTCACTCACTACTTTTCGCTTTTTTTTGCTCCAAGCACCAAGCCCCAAGCACTTTGCCCCTTACCCTAACAGCTCAAACTATGGCTATCGCCATCTTCGCCTAAATGCAAAGGTTTAATTTTGATACTCCCTTTTCTTTCCATTTTATCTTGCGTAGTGGCACATGAAATACCTCTTTTCTGCATTTCTTTATTACTCCCGATATGCAAGTTAGGGAATTTACCGTTTTTTTTAATTAACACCCCAATCGCCATAAGCACAAACACCACACCCACCAGCACAATACTCAACAACAGTACTTTTAAAAACATAGCTTTAATAATTTATATAGTTTTTGAATTTACAAAACTACGTAATTTATCGGTAAACAACGTAGCATACGATATGTTTGCAGTTACAGATAAATTCGATATGATATAATTAAGTATTAATTTTAATAATTCTTAATAGCTTTGCATTAGAGTATCGAATCATTGCAATTCTAGTTACAAAAGCAAAGAAATCCCGTATAAAAAAACGGCTCAACTTTGCTACACGATACGATCGACTTGATACTTTATTGAGTTGTCCAATTTTAGTATAACCTTCTATTAAAAAGTTATGACATCACAATCAGGAATCAGTTTTCACGAGTTTAAAAAAGAGGTTCTGGAAGATTACCGTATCGCCCATCTTAGTCGCAATTTAAGTTTGTTGGGACGCAAAGAGGTGTTGGGAGGAAAAGCCAAATTTGGTATTTTTGGCGATGGGAAGGAGCTGGCACAAATAGCCATGGCCAAACAGTTTAAAAAAGGCGATTGGCGTTCGGGTTATTATCGCGACCAAACCTTTATGCTGGCAGCCGGCATGACCACCCCGATGCAATTTTTTGCCGCACTATATGGCCAAACAGATACCGACCTGAATCCGGATAACGGTGGACGCTCCTTTAACAACCATTTTGGAACGCGCATCATAAAGGAGTCGGGTCAATGGAAAAATATCGTTGATATAAAATGTACCTCATCAGATATTTCGCCTACCGGAGGTCAGATGCCACGATTGTTAGGTTTGGCTTTAGCATCTAAATTATATCGTAACAACCCGGCTATAAAAAATCATCTTAAATTTAGCCGCAATGGCAACGAGGTGGCCTTTGGTACCATTGGCGATTCCAGCACCTCCGAGGGGCATTTTTTTGAAACCATGAATGCGGCCGCGGTGCATCAGATACCTATGGCCGTGTCGGTTTGGGACGATGGATACGGCATTTCCGTTCCTAAACACTTACAAACCGCCAAAAATAGCATTTCTGATCTTCTTAAAGGATTCGAAAAAGGGGTAAAGGATACTACGGGTATCCTCATTTATAAATTAAAAGGATGGGATTATGCGGGTTTGTGCCAGGTCTATCAGGACGGAATAGCACGCTGCCGAAAGGAACATGTACCCGTGCTGTTTCATATAGAAGAGTTAACACAGCCCATTGGTCATTCTACTTCCGGATCGCACGAGCGCTACAAATCGGCAGAACGTTTACAGTGGGAAAAAGAATTCGACTGCCTGCTTAAGATGAAAGAGTGGATGATAGAACGCTCCATTGCCAGCGCAACGGAATGTGAACAAATAGAAGAAGCTGCCTTAGGTGAGGCGCAGGAAGCGCAAAAAAATGCATGGGAAATGTATAGTAATCCATTAAACAAGGAACGTGACGATTTAATTCATCTTATTGAAACTAAGTCGTGCGTCTGTTCCGCAAGTCAGGATGAAGCGCTAAAAGAATTAATAAGCAGCCTGAAAGGTGTTTATGTACTAAACAGAAAGGAAATTCTATCCACCGCCCGAAAAATAGCGCGCCACCTATGCACTACCTGCGCAAAAGAGAACAGCTTAAAACAAAGATTGCAACAATGGATTATTGCCTACAAAAACAAAGCACATATAATGTACAACAATCGGCTCTATGCCGAGGATGAGTTTTCAACGCTAAAAGTATCGGTGGTTCCACCTCACTACGCCGATGACACGGTTAAAGTGCCCGGAAGAGAAATATTACGCGACAATTTTGATGCGCTCTTTGCCAAAATACCCCAACTGGTTAGTTTTGGCGAAGACACCGGTACACTGGGAGGGGTAAACCAGTCGATGGAAGGATTACAAAAAAAGTACGGCACACGACGTATATGGGACGAAGGAATACGGGAAACAAGCATCATAGGCACCGGCCTGGGATTAGCCCTGCGTGGGTTCAGACCCATAGCCGAAATACAATATTTCGATTATTTAATGTATGGACTGCAAACCATAAGTGATGATCTGGCCACGCTACGATACCGGACCAAAGGTGGACAAAAAGCTCCCATGATAGTGCGCACCCGTGGCCATCGCCTCGAAGGTATTTGGCACTCCGGCTCCCCCACTAGTATGGTTATCAATTCCATCAGGGGCGTTTACGTTTGCGTACCTCGTGATATGACACGAGCTGCCGGCATGTACAACACCCTATTGCAAGGCGATGACCCCGGCTTGGTGATAGAACCCTTGAATGCATACAGGGTACGTGAGCCCCGTCCTGACAATATAGGAGAATTTACTGTGCCTTTAGGTATACCGGAAGTGCTGCAGCAGGGCACTCATGTTACCGTAGTAACTTATGGTTCCTGCGTCAGGATTGCTCAAGAAGCCGTTCAGCAATTAAATGAGGTAGGAATCTCAGTTGAATTAATTGATGTACAAACACTGTTACCTTTTGATATTCACGGGGTGATTCTGCACTCCATAAAAAAGACCAACCGGGTGGTGTTTTTCGATGAAGACGTGCCGGGAGGTACCACGGCTTACATGATGCAGCAGGTGCTTGAAAAACAAGGAGGATTTAAATACCTCGACTCTGAACCACAGACGGTGACGGGCAAGGATCACCGTCCGGCCTTTGGTACCGACGGCGATTACTTCTCCAACCCCAATGCTGAAGATTTATACGAAGCCATTTATGGAATCCTAAGTGAGTTTAATCCCGATAAGTACCCCCCTATTTACTAAAATCCACCTAAATTACACAATATTTTGTTGTTGCTCATTTAACCCTTATTGCCGCTCTATCAACTCCCTTCTGATATAGCTCACAATTTTCCATCTGTCGTCGGGTTGGATTTGGCCCTGGTGGGCGCCCATAACGCCAAAGCCGATGGATATGGCATGAAACATTTCGCCATCGGGCTTGGTAACTACCTTATCGGTGAGCAGGCTGGCCGGTGGGTAGGGGTATTTGCCACTGGTAAACAAAAAACCTTTACCATCACCTTTGTCGCCATGGCAATGCAAACAATAAATGTTGTACAGGCGTTTTCCTTCTTTTAATATCTGTGCCTCATTGGGTTTCCCCAGATAAGGATTCAGGAGGTTTTGACCGGCCAGTTTACGGTCTTCCTCGGTCTTTTCGAACTGGTAGGGAATGATGCCACGAGGTATGGTATTTTCCACGGGCAGCAAATTGGTGTTGCCACCCTCCAACACCGGATTCTCGCTATAGGTTTCGTAGCTTCTGCTCTCTTCCATATCCGGGAAATAACTGTAACCCGGCTTGTTTCGGTCCTTATCACATGAAACGGAAAACAGGGTAAATGCCAATGCAATGGGCAAGCTCAGATAGTATTTACTTGATATTTTCATAGTCGAAACTTTCTTTATAAAAAGGGTGGTTCTCGGGAACGAGCTTCGCTTTTGTGAGGGCTTTAAACACAAACCATGCAAACACGGAAACATAAACAAGGGTCATCCCAATCTCGAATAAACCGATATGCGCATGTTCTGCGCCAACTGCACCGGGCATGATGGCAAGATACAAATCGACCCAATGGCCCATAAAAACGATAATGGAAACGTACAATAACCAATCAGACTTCCGTTTACTTCCACGCGACATGAGCGCAAAAAATGGTGCCACAAAGCAGATGATTAAGTTTAAATAAAACAGTGTTTCGAAGCCTTTGATCCGGGTAACAAAATAGGTGGTTTCTTCGGGAATATTTGCATACCAGATTAGCAGGTACTGCGATATCCAAAGGTAAGCCCAAAAAATACTGAAGCCAAAAAGGTATTTCCCCATATCGTGCATATGCTCCTCGTTCACGTGCTGCATGTAACCCATTTTTTGCAGCACCACCAAAAATATGATGATAACGGCAATGGCATTTACAAACAAACCCGAAAAAGTGTACCAGCCATACAGGGTGCTAAACCAGTGGGCATCGATACTCATGAGCCAATCCCACGAAGCGGTAGAACTGGTGATAGCAAAAAACACCACAAAAACCGCGGAATAGGTGCGCAGGCGGTAAAATAATTTCATGTCGGGGTTGGTGTCGCTCATCAGCGAAACCTGCCTTATCTTGCCCAGAAGAAAAATCCATCCCGCCAGGTAAAATAACATGCGGGCGATAAAAAAGGGCAGGTTTAAATAAGGTTGTTTCATCTGTAGCAAAGCGTCCAAATCTTCGGTATGTGTCCAGTGGTACAGAGAATGTGCCCCAAAAATAATAAGTATCATCATCAGTGCGCCCAACCAAATGCGGCTGGCGATGGCTTCCCCGATACGCTGCACAGCGGTTTGCCAGCCCGATTCAGAAATCAAATGTACCGCTACAAAAAAACCGGCACCGAGGCAGAGGCCGATGATCATAAAACCGTTAAGCAGAATGTTGGCCCAAAAGCGGTGGCCATCTATCCCGCCCGCAAAAAAACCTAACAGGGTCAGCACAAGGCCAACTATTGCAGCTGCGGCAAGCACTGTTGTTCCCTTTTTAGGGAAGATAAAATCCATTTTAAATTCCTTTACAGACTCCTCATGCATGGCTATCGGTTTTAGTAGGTTCAACATACTTTACTTCCTGAGCTCCTGCACTAGTCAACATTTCAGAAATCATCTCCGATTTATTTTTTTCATTTACTTCAACCACTATCAAAAAGGCATCATCCGTTGTTCTCTCGTCAAAAATAATGGTTTCTGCACCAGGCCCTAAGCCTGATTTTATTAGAAAACCTACTACCAGTGATATGGCGGCAAAAAGTACGGCCATTTCAAAGGTTACCGGAATAAAGGAAGGCACAGAGAAAAATGGTTTACCTCCAAAATTAAGCGGCCAGCTTGTTGTAAAAACCCAGGCTTGAAACCAAAATGCCAAAATGCCACCCAAAGCCCCCGCCACAAAGCCCAATCGTGGTAAACGCGACCGCTTTAATTTTAGCACATCATCTAAGCCATGTACGGGGAAGGGGGTGCGCACATCAAATATGGCAACATCCTTATCCTGTATTTCTTTGATGGCCTTAATCAGCTCTTTATCATCCCAAAAAAGACCCGTTATATATTTATTGCTTCTCATCGCGACCTCCTTTCTTGATAAATTTTTCGCCCGAACTCTTCAGCACACTTTTTACTTCGGCGATGGCCACCACCGGGAAGAACCGGATAAATAAAAAGAACATGGTGAAGAACAATCCGAAGGTACCCAAAAACACCCCTACCTCAACCCAGGTTGGATAGTACATCACCCAGCTCGAAGGTAAAAAATCGCGGTGTAGTGAGGTTACGATAATGACAAAACGCTCGAACCACATTCCGATATTGATAAAAATGGATATCACAAAGGTAGCTGCCAGATTGCGCCGTATCTTTTTAAACCAAAAAAGTTGAGGCGTAATTACATTACAAGCCATCATAATCCAGTAGGCCCACCAGTAGGGTCCAAAGGCACGGTTTATAAAGGCATATTGCTCGTACACCACTCCCGAGTACCAGGCCATAAAAAACTCGGTTACATAGGCGATACCCACAATGGATCCCGTGGCAATAATTACCTTGTTCATTGATTCTACGTGCCCAACCGTAATGTAATTTTCCAGATTGAGTGCCTTACGGGTGATAATCATAAGGCTGAGCACCATGGCAAAGCCCGAGAACACGGCACCCGACACAAAATAGGGCGGAAAGATAGTGGTATGCCAGCCCGGGATAACCGATGTGGCAAAGTCCATACTCACAATGGTATGTACCGAAAGTACCAGAGGGGCGGCCAATCCGGCCAATATCAAACTCATGGATTCGTGGCGCGACCAGTGACGGGCCGAACCTGTCCAGCCAAAGCTCAATAGCCCATAAATCTTTTTACCAATACCTTTTTTCATCCTATCGCGAATGGAAGCGATATCGGGTATTAGGCCCATATACCAAAACAATACTGAAACCAGGAAATAGGTAGAGATAGCGAATACGTCCCACAGAAGAGGGGAATTAAAGTTGACCCACAGATCGCGGGTGTTGGGATAAGGAAAAACAAAAAAGGCCAGTGGCAGTCGTCCCATGTGTATCAAGGGAAACAGTCCTGCGCACATCACCGCAAATATAGTCATGGCCTCGGCGCTGCGGTTGATGCTGGTGCGCCATTTCTGACGGAACAGCAGCAAAATAGCCGAGATAAACGTACCGGCATGGCCGATACCCACCCACCATACAAAGTTGGTGATGCCCCAGCCCCAGCCTACTGTTTTGTTGAGGCCCCAGGTGCCAATTCCATCCCATACCGTAAGGTAAATGGCAAAACCCCCCACCGCCAATGCCAACAAGGCCAAGGTCAAACCGGCATACCAAAGCTTGCCGGGCTTGCCCTCCATAGGCCTTATGATATCATCGGTTACCTGTTTGTAACTCTTTGCCCCGGTAACTAAAGGCTCCCTTAATGGTGATACGTACATTAGTTATGCGTTTTTATGTTCGGGTACTGAATTTAATTCTTCTTCCATATTTCGTACTTTGGTAAGATAGGCCACGCTGGGCAGGGTATGCAATTCCTCTAAAAGATGATACCTGCGCGGGTCTTTCATCATTTTGCTTACCGCACTTTTTTCGTCGTTCATATCGCCAAAAGTAATGGCCTTGGCCGGGCAGCCTTGCTGACAGGCGGTCTGTATAGCTCCGTCGCGCAGAGGTTCACCGGCTTTTTTTGCATCCAACTTCTTTTCCTGGATACGCTGAATGCAAAAGGAGCATTTTTCGATAACCCCTTTGGCACGTACCGTTACGTCGGGATTGAGCACCAGTCGTTTCAGATCGGTGGACATGCCCGCCGGATCTTTTCGGTTATAGGGGATGGCATCTGCTCCGTTATAATCGTACCAGTTGAAGCGTCGTACCTTGTAAGGGCAGTTGTTATTACAATAACGCGTGCCTATGCATCGGTTATAGGCCATCTGGTTAATGCCCTCTGAGCTATGGTTGGTGGCGGCTACCGGACAAACATTTTCGCAAGGCGCATTATCGCAATGCTGGCACATAACAGGCTGGCGCACTACACGAAGGCTGGCCGGATCGTCGGGGGCTTGCGTGTAATAGCGATCTATTCGTATCCAATGCATTTCGTGCGAGCGGCGTACCTCATCCCTACCCACCACGGGCACATTGTTTTCGACATTACATGCCACCACACAAGCGTTACAACCCGTACACGAATTCAGGTCGATAAACATAGCCCAGTGATGACCTTTGTACTCGTGTTTATTATATAAGGTAGTATGCAGCTTTTCTATTTCAGCGTGCATCTCGTTGCCCGAAGCGGGATCTTTTAGATATTGGCTCAGTGAGGTCTCGCGGACGATGGCCCTGCCTTCCATGGAATGGTGGCTTTGGGTGGTAGCCAGTTCGTACAATCGGCCTGTGTTTTTTGCATCGGCGATAGCCGTATGGTATATAACGCTTTTATCTTTTGATACAAACAGATGTTTAACATCTTTGCCTATTACCTCCGGTTTGGGGCCTTCCATGGTTCGTCCATATCCCAAGGCCACACTGATAACCTGATTGTGATTTCCGGGTTGCACAAAAACAGGCAGCTGGATGCCCGAAACAGAAATAACATCGCCCTGTTTCCATCCTTTTTCTTCTGCCAACCTTGGCGAAACTGAAAAATAATTGTCCCAACAAACGCGCGATACAGGATCGGGCAACTCTTGTAACCAGGGGTTATTGGCCATTTTGCCATCGCCCACCGGAACCGATTGATAAGCGATGAGTTCCAATCCATCCGCATATTTATTGGAGCTCACCTTTGATGCAGCCGACGAAAGATCCGGATTTACAATTGATTTGGCAGGCTTGTCGCGTTCTACAGAAAGTAGCCCCGCACTCAAGGTCTTTTTCCAGGTGGAGATAAATGGGTTTTCGTCAGGGGATTGGGGGATGACATTATCTTGCCAATATTGATAGAGATAATCGTAGGAGTTGATGTCCTCGCCCAATAAGTTTAGTAAAATCTGATTTATATCTTTGGTGTTATAAATGGGGCGGATAACAGGTTGCGTTAAGCTAAGCATCCCTGACACAGCTTCCGCATCGCCCCACGATTCCAAGAAATGACTGGCCGGCAACACATAGTTGCACAAGGCACTTGTTTCGTCGTTTTGAGAGGTGATGTTAACGCTAAAGCCAACATTTTTAATGGCTTCTTTAAAAGATCCGGCATGGTGCATATTGTAGGCCGGGTTCGATTCCAAACAAATCAGCGCACCTACTTCGCCCTGTTTACAACTCTGCATCACTTGATCCAGCGCCCGGTCATTCCCCTGGTAGAGGTTAATCTCCTGATTTATATCGATGGTACTGCCGTAGCTGCCCAACATTGCATTTATGCCGCCAACAAGCAACTGGATATTTTTATCGTTGGAGCCGGACAGCACCAGGGATGCTGACTTGTTGGCAAGCAATTGTGTGGCCACAGCTTTCACCTCTTTCTCGAAGCCTCCCTTGTTCAGGGTAGTTAAACCCATGGTTTTGGCCACCTCGTTATAGAGCGACAACACATATTTTCCTTCCTGTGATGGCTTAATTACATATCGCTCGTCGGCATTAGAGCCGGTCAAGGACATTAAGCCCTCGAAATGAATATGTTTGGATAAGTTTTTTTGTCCGTCGTCGAGTTTTCTGTTTTGTACATATTGATGAGTAAAAACCGTTGGCATGAGCCAGGTACCTAAAAAGTCGGCACCGAACGAAACGATAACCTTTGCCTTGTCGAACCTGTAGCTTGGAATGATAGCTTCACCAACCAAAGCCTCATAAGCTTCCCGCAGTCCCGAATAGGAATATGTATCTAAACTAATTTGTTTTAAGTTGGGGTATTTAGCTTTAAATTTTTCGATCAAAGCTTTTTGCGAAGGGCTGATAATAGTAGCCGTTAAAAGCACGATATCTTTATCGGCTGATAAATTATCCAGCGTTGTTTTAATACCGGCATTGGCTTTTTCCCAGGTTATTTCCTCTTTATTAAAGGTAGGATTTTTGGGTCGCGATTCATCATACAATCCTAAAAGCGAAGCCTGTACCTGGGCTGAAGTTCCTCCATGGGTCAGTTTGCTTAGCTCGTTGCCCTCAATTTTAATGGGACGGCCATCGCGCACTTTTACCAGGATGGGAACCGCCTCGCTGCCCACATAAAAGGTAGAGGCATAAAAGCTGGCAACGCCGGGACGAACCTCTTCGGGTTGAATGAGCAGGGGGATGGCCTTTTTTACGGGACGCTCACAGCTGGCCAGCACCGCAGCCGAGGCCACGCTAAATCCAAAATACTTTAAAAAATCCCTCCGCGATGCTTTCAACGCCTCGCTAGCTTGAATTTTATTGGGCAAGTGGACATGGTCGTCTTTTACCCCTTCTTTATATTCTTCTAAGCTTTTCCAGTATTTTTTCATTCCTACAATGTGTATGGTATTACATGCTTTTATATATGATTTTTTACTACATAGCCTGACCCAAACCTTTGAGGGTTCGTTTCATTCCAGCATTAAAATGGATTTACCAATCGTTCCAATAGATAATCCTATTAATTATACATTTAACTATAACAAGTTAGTAATGGCACTTCATGCAATCATTAGCACCTATGTCAACTGCCTTTATGGAATCACGTGCCCCTTGCGCCAGCTCGCTATGATATTTATCGTAAATGGAATAATAATCGTTATTAAACTGCACATTGGTAGTTTTATGGCAATCCAAACACCAGCTCATGGAAAGGTCGTTTTGCTGTTTCAGTATATGCATTTCCTCTACCGGGCCATGGCACTGGTTGCAATCTATTTTTCCGGCTTTAACATGCTGGGCATGGCTAAAAAATACATGGTCGGGCAGGTTGTGCACCCGCACCCACTCAATGTCCGTTCCTTCTTCGTAATGTTTAATCAGCTTGGCAATTTCAGATTTTCCCGAAAGGCTTCCTTCACGCACAATTACGTGGCAGTTCATACACAAGCCCGGACCGGGAATACCTGCCGATTTACTTGTTTCGGCACTAAAATGGCAGTACATACAATCAATCTTATTATCGCCGGCATGTACCTTGTGCGAAAATTTGATGGGCTGGTCGGGCATGTAACCTTCACTCCGGCTTAAACCGGCAGCCCCTGCATAAGCCATTTTTAAATGTACGGTTACGCCAATAACTATAATGAGGATATGCACCATTTTATAGCGCACTATTTTGGTGAATAGCAAATCAATAAGCGCCAGTGCCATAAGGAGACCCAAGAACACGAATAACAAAAGTTGAGGGTAGTTTGCGGGTTTTTCGCCAGGCCCTTCGGTTCCCAATGTTTTTAGGTAAAACCTTATTTGTGCTACTTGCTCGTCACTTAAATCATACCCTTTGTGCACCTTGGCTATAAATCCGTCTGCAGGGCTATTAACAATACTTTTGAAGTCTTCAAAATCAAGTCCCTGAGTAGCCATTGCAATCTCCATGGCCGTGGGATTCCAGTTGATGCTGTCGCCGGTGAACTTGGCATGGCACGAGATACATGAAGGGGTGTTTTCGCCTGTAGTAATTAATCCCTCGAAAAGACGTTCGCCCATCATCAAATTAAACTCGTCGGACTCGGCGTAGGGCTTTCCGTTTTGGGATGAAAAGGCATGTATGGAGAAAGAACACAACAGGGAGGCTAATAGAACAAACCTGATATTTACAGGTGTAATACAAGAAAATATCTTCATGTTGAATCAAGGTTTTAAAGATAATCTGTTAACATGCGTTAAATAATCACCCACAATTTACAAAAAAAAATGAACCATAAAATTTTGTTGTCACAATAAACAAGGCTTAAGCTTAAATATTGTTCAACAAATATTAACAAAAATTAGATATGTGGTTATGGTAGGATAAAAACCAATGGTAATATAAATAGCATTAATTAATACACGCTTGTTGCCGTCAATACTACTTTTGGGAAAAACATCAAGTGAAGAGAGGAAAGTTGGATAATTAAAGAATAGTTATTTGAAGATTAAGAAAATTATTGGCTAGCCCCTTGATTAAATTCTCTGTCACAAAAAAAAAGAGGGCATTTACCAAAGTAAACACCCTCTAAATCATTCGTGAAAATTATATTTTAATTATTTTCTTATGAATTTACTGAGCCTATCGCCAACCTTAACAAAGTAGATACCTGTATTTAAATCATCGATGTTAATGGCGGTATTGGAATTACGAATCTGCTTAACCAGTACACCTGACACGTTGAATATTTGAACCATCTCATTGGTTATATTTTGAATTTTAATGTAAGATGTTGCCGGATTGGGGCTGATGGATAAATTCTCCAAACTATCTGTGTTATCTATTGCTGTGGCTTCTCTCAGGGCGGGTCCTTTAATATCATCGATGTAGTAAGTTTGTGCATCTTCAACGCCTCCATCAATATATATAAACAAATGCGAATAATCATTTGAAGGCATTTCACCGAGGCCAAAATATAGTGTTTGCCATCCATCTATCGTGGTTACTTGTGCATCCGTTTCTTTATAAATACCTCCTTCATTATCTTTTTCGGTGCCCACTTTGAGTCGCACAAAAGTTGCTTTGGGCGAATAGACTTTTAATGAGATTACATTATCTTCTGTAAAGTCAATGGCTTTATTCAACTCAACATGAATGCGTTCCCAACCGCCCCAGCTGGTTCCTTTATCCCACTGAGCCACAAACGAGAATGATCCATCCGGGTTCAGCTGCCCCGGGTTCAATGCTCCTGCGGGATCTCCCATTCCTTCAACAACCGTTGTTACATCGGTACCATCAAAGTCGTTGTACATTGTAAATACAGGTGCCTCACCCGTAGTAAAAGTGATGTTTAAACCATTTACTACATCACCCGAAGAGTAACTCAAGTCGCCATCGGGTACACCCAACCAATAGCTAGTGTTGGCATCCAATAAGGACAAAGGCGTTAATTGCAGCATATTCTGCGCTGCATCGAAATTAATGGCAGCCGCAACTTCAGCACCAGCGCTATTGTCCTTTCTTAATTTCCAGTAGTCGCCTAAATTAGCATTCGTTAACGCTGCGCTTCCGGGCAAATCAAAGCTTAGGTTTGTTTTAATATAATAAGTACCTATAAGTGGCGCCCCTACCGCGTTATCGGTCGGGTAAGAAGTCATTTCAATTTGTGGTGCCGTATTACTTGCCACAATATCATCGAAATAAATTTTATCTCCGGCTGTATAAAAAGTGCTTGACGGATCGATGGTAAGTACTATCTTATTTAAGTTGGTAAACGCTGTTCCCGAGAAGTCAAAAAACAGTTCGGTCCACTTTCCGGTTTGCTCAGGTTTTAATTGAACACCTATCTCCCTGTTTGTTCCCCAGTCCGGATTATTCTCAAGCTTGAGCCTTACCAGCGCCGGGTGTGCCGACCATACTTTTATTCGGAAATAGGGAGTGGCCACAAAATTTACATTACCGGGCAAATCATCACCAATACCGGCATCGCCACCACCATGTATGTAAGCTCCTACATTATCGGATCCATTTACTGCATCTTTGGCCGGATTGGCCACCTTCTCAAACTTTGAAGAGTTATTCCAGCTCCCGAAATTAATAAGTTCAACTGTTTCGTAATCCGAGTAAACAACTGTACTTGACGGATTGATTGCATTGGATGTAAATGTACTTTCCAAACCAGTTAAAGTACCGGCCTCATCGTGGAATTTAATGGCGTTATCGTTAATGCCAAATGTATATTGTGTTGAAATATTCATCGGCAACTTAGTTAAGGTAAAGGTGATAAGGGTTTTATCCTCATTAATGGCTACCTCAAAATCTGTAAAATCATCGATGCCTTTTTTCATGTAAGCTCGTGCTGACAAATCTGTAATTTCCGATCCATCGGCATTCAGCAATTTAACATTTGATTTAATGGTTAATTTATCTGTAAAGCCATTTATTTCTGTAGCGCCCTCTGCCGGTAAAAAACTTATAGTTGCTGACTGCAATGCTGCTCCTTGCAAGTTGTCGAAATAAATATTGGCATTTTTAGTGTCGGCCCCAAGCGGATAAATAAGGATATGGTTGAAGTCAACATCAGCAAAAGACACATCGGAAAAATCAACGGTGAGTGTTTGCCAGGCTCCCGGTGTGGTATAGGCCAAATCTATTTCTTTGGCTACGCCACCGTCCCCTTTTATTTCTGACAGTTTAAACCTAAAATCGGCCGTTGCGCTATGGTAAACGTCAAAGGAAAATACTTTTCCGGCAGACAGATCCACAGGTCTGTTCAGTTCATAGTGGATTCGGCCCCATTCATTTTCGCCTTTGTTAAACATGGCTACCTTGCCGGCACCACTCGGGTTGGCTACTTCCGAAACGGTACCCTCCACCGCATCAACAACAAGGGTATTAGAATTGGTGTCAAAATCTTCATACATGCTCAATACACCATAACCATTAGAATCAATGGTAAATGAACTGTGGCTACCGTTAACAGCGGTGGATGAACCATCGGCATAGGTTAAGGTGTTGTCAACTATACCAAAGGTATACGTCCCGTCCATCAATGCCATTGAAGGTGTAATTGAAATATTGGAAAAGAACTTATTACTTTGGTCGCCCTCGTTCAGCTCTGCTGTGAAGGGGATGTCGGTATTTGCGCTGTTTTTTAAGTATAAAACACCATCTAAACTAGAATTTGTAATGTCTGCGCCATTTTTTTGAAGCTTGTAAGTATATGAGCCAAGATGCAATTTTGAAGGGGCAGCATATACTATGGAGTTATCCGATGGCAGGAAACTAATTTTTCCGGCAGGTGCTGTACTCGTTTTTACAATATCATCCAGGTAAAATTTAGAGCCCGCCATTGCATAATTATTGGGGGCGTCAAACCACACAACGAGTGTACCATAGTTATTATCGTCGGTAACGGTTCCAAAGTTAAAAACCACTTCGGTCCATTTGTTGAGTTGATCATGGCTTAGTTGATAACCACGTTCATAATTATTCCCGTTATCGCCTCCTTCGAGTTTAGCCTGGATATAGACGGGGCTACTTGAATAAACCTTGAACTTTACGTAAGGGGTTACGGTTACATCAACCTTTTGGGCAAGGTCATTAAAATAAGCACCCCCCCACCAATTATTTCCGGGGTGGGTATACTCTATAGCGTAGGCAGATAAATTGCCTGCCGGGATATCTGAACTGGAAACTCGCTGTACGGCAACGCCATTCCAGGCTCCCATATTCAGATTATCGGATTCAAAATCCAATAATGTTACATCCTGCGCATAGGCAGAGAGATTAAAGCCTATTAACAAGGCTAATAAAAGTAGATGTTTTACATGTGCCATTGTATTTGATTTAAGTGATTAATAAATTATTTAATGAGGGTGATCGTTTTGGATAGATTGGCAACCGTGAGTTCAAAATCACCGGGTTCTGTAACTCGTTGGCCCAGTGCATTGATAAACGATAAATCGTTGGCTGTAATAGAAAAAGTGACCGTTTTTGTTTCTCCGGGATTTAAAAGAATCTTATTAAAACGGCGCAGGCGTTTCACATCAGGAGCAAGCGAAGCATACAAGTCGGCTGAATAGAGCATTACCACCTCTTTTCCGGCTCGCTCTCCGGTATTTTTAACATCAACACTAATAGATAACTCCGTATTATTATTCAACTCATTTTGTGAAACCTGGAGATTAGTGTAGCTAAAAGAAGTATAACTTAAACCGTGCCCAAATTTAAACTGTTGATAAAAACCACCCTCGTAATTATACATGCCTTCTGGTGTTTTACTTTCTTCGCTGTGCTTATGATAATAAGTGCCCAGGGAATTATTGAACATTGGATAGGTATAAGGCAATTTTCCGGAAGGGTTTACATCGCCGCTTAGTATATCGGCCAGGGCATCACCTGTATGGTTGCCACACAAATAGGTTTGAATAATGGCGGTCATATTATCTGCAAACCCACTTATAATGCGAGGCCGACCCGCATTAAGTACCAACACGATTGGCTTGCCGGTATTAGCGAGCTCAAGCGCCAATTTTTCCTGATTCTCAGAAATCGTTAAATCATTCAGGTCGCCAGGCTTTTCTGTGTAGGAATTTTCGCCAAGGCATAAAATAATGACATCCACATTTTTTGCAGCTTTAACGGCCGCATTAAAATCTACCTTATGCTCATCCATATAGGTTCGGCCATGCATATTATACTCTACACCAGGCACATGAACAACATTTGTTTTTCCAAATTTATTTTCAATGGCTTCTAATATGGTATTATATTCCATCGCATACTCCTCTGCTTTTTCTCCTTGCCACGAGTAGCTCCACCCACCATTTACCGTTCGCATACTATTGGCATTGGGGCCGGCTACTAATATCCTTTTGCTTTTGGAAAGAGGCAACAACTCCGATTTATTTTTCAACAAGGTAATTGCTTCCGATGCCGCTGTATAGGCTATTTTATTGTGCGTTTTACTAAAGATATCCGGATTAGGTTTTACTACGGGGGTATCAAAAAGACCCAATTTATATTTGAGGTTTAAAATACGTCTTACGGCATCATTTAATCGCTCCATACTAATCTCTTTTTCATTCACTAGCTCAACGAGTAAATCACAATACTGCACATAGTTATAAGGAATCATAGACATATCAATGCCGGCATTAAAAGCCAGCTTAATCGCTTCTTTATGTGAGGAGGCCACTTTATCCCTATTATGGAGATTCTCAACATCCGCCCAATCTGTAACAACCAAACCATTAAATCCCAACTCCTTTTTCAGTAATCCGGTAATTAAATTATGACTCCCATGTACGGAAACTCCATTCACTAAGCCCGAGTTTATCATAACTGATGCAGCACCCACCTCCACCGCTTTTTGAAATGCCGGCAGGTGATATTCGCGTAATGAAATATCAGATATTTCGGAGGGAGTGCGGTCCTTTCCGGAAGATGCCAGGGTAGAGTACCCAATAAAATGCTTTACGCAAGCCGCTACACTTGTTGCGGAACTAAGCTGTTTTCCCTGATAACCCTTTATCATCTGAACACCCATCTCCGAAATCAGATAAGGGTCTTCGCCAAAGGTTTCCCATATACGTGGCCATCGGGCATCGCCCCCTAAGTCTAACACAGGCGAAAAGTTCCAGGGGATATTGCTGGCGCGTGTTTCGGCAGCTGTTACTTTGGCTGCCTGATAAACTAAATCGCGGTTCCATGTGGCCGCTTGAGCAATTTGTTGAGGAAACATGGTTGCTTCGGCGGTGTAGGTGCCACCATGAATGGCATCGATACCGTACAAGACCGGTATTTTTAATCGTGTGTTTTCAGTGGCCACATTTTGTATGGAAGACACGACTTGATGCCAGGTATGTATGTCCCTGGCTCTATTGTTGGCTGTATTTAACACAGCGCCCACATGGTAATTGGCAACTGCATCCTCAATCCGCTCGTTGTCCATCTGTAAGGGTTCGTAACTTGAATACGGGTCATCTCCTTTAGTAATTACATCCAATGTTATTTGAGCTGTTTGCCCCACCTTTTCTTCAATGGTCATTTGCCCAATCAGCTGCTCAACAAATGGTATGCGTTCAACCGTATCGGAAGGCGAAGGGCTGCATCCACCAACAATTACGATGAGCAGGAGCAGATATAGTGCTTTAATTAGATTCATAATGTTAAAAAATCTGTTATCGTTGAATAAGTTTTTGCGTTATTTTGTTTTTATCAGCATAAAGCTGAAGGATATATATCCCTTTTTCATCGGCTTTATTAAAGGATATTGAGGAAGAACCGGAGAATAAAAAGTCCGGCTTTGATTCCACGATACGCCCGTGCATATCAAACAACTGAATTTGATTGATATGGTATTTATTATTGAAACTGCTATTGATTGAAACACTTAAGTGGTTCGTTGAGGATACTTGTTTTATTTGCAGCCCGGAAGCACTCATCTCCTTAGGAAGCGCTGTTGGTGTAACTAAGTCAAAGTGGATATAATTAAGGTTGAAACCACCCTGAATAATGTAAAGTTTTATTTCCTTTTCGTTTTTACCGATGAAAACATTGCTATACTTAACATCCGACCATGCCTGGTACCCATTCGTATTAGGCACTTCGATATGTTGCGAAGGGCTAATGGCTTTTGAACCAATGAGTAGGTTGAGCTGACCTTTTTGCGGGGAAGCCACCCTGAAGGTTATATCGTAATATCCTTCGGTTATGTTATTTAGCGTGTATTTAAGCCATTCTCCATTTTCTGTCCAGCCTATATTGTAACCATTACTTGTAAAGTCGAGGCAAGCTTCTATGTCCACACCATCATTACGGTAGGCATAACCCTGATTTGGGGCGGTATAGATACCGGTTGAACCATGCAAGTTTTGATACCCTTTATCGTTCCAGGCATCATTGAGCAAACCGATGTCGTAATCTGTGCAGAATATTATACCGGGTATATTGTGTTCCTTAAATGGTTTTGATGCCGCTCCATAAGGCAATTGGGTAATGGCATAAACAACATCCTCGTTATACACACAATTTTCGATGAGCAAATTAGTTGTCATTTCGGCCATGGCAGCCGCAGCTGTTGCTTTATCAGGCTTAGCACCGCCATTGGTATAGTCAACAATAGCTTGCCATTTATCACTAACCATGGTAAAGGGATCGTCAATATCCATTTGTTTATAGGCCCAGGTGGACCAGCCAATATTTAAGTTTTCGCATAGCTTAACCATATCCGTTAACCAGGTATTTGAATTTTCTCCTGTTTCGCCCAGGTATAGCGGAATATTCAGGTGGTGTCTCAAATCCAGTATGCCTTGTATTTCGGTTTGACTATTATAGTTCCAGTATTTATGAAAACTAAAAGCAATGTTATTGTCATAGTCCGCAAGTGAATGCAGACCATTGAAGTTATTGGCCCAACAGTTCCCTTCGATAAAAATGATATGATTGCTGTCGTATAGACGGATTTCATCGATTACGTCCTGGTACAAAGCCAGTAAGGGAGCGTTTTCATTACACGTACAACCACTGTCGTTACCGGTATTGTCTAAATCCCAATTGGTTTCGTTCAGGAGATCGTAGCCACCGATATGTGTTTTGTTGTGATACCTCTGCGCCAGCTTGCCCCATAATGCCACCATTTTTTGCTTGTTCAGCTCACTTTCCCAAAGGGATGGTTTTGATGGGTCGTAGTCGCTAATATCGGCATTCTTTCCCTGCCCACCGGGTGCTGCGTGTAAATCCAGTATAAGATACAAATCGTTAGCCTCGCACCAGCTTAATAAGCCGTCAAGCATTTCAAAACCTTTGCTTAGCCAGGTTATTTGTCCCTGTACGGGCTCATCCTCGACTGGGGGGGTGAACAGATTGTAATGCAAAGGAACCCTGATGGAATTAAAACCCCAATGGGCAACCAATTGAACATCCTCCAGTTTAAAAAAGTTAGCCAGCCACTGCTCATAAAACAGATCGGTTGTTGCCTTATCCGTTAAGTCCTCCAACATGGCGCGTATTTGGTGTTGCGTACCAGCCATATTCGCTGTTCCAAACATATAACCTTCCTGTAGCATCCAGCCACCCGGTCCAAGTCCGCGGATGATGAAATTACCATCGTTATTAACAATTTGTGTGCCTTCGGCTTTTAAATATCCGTTTACATTAACGGCCTTTATGCCATTAAATAAGGACATTAGCGCAAGGAGCAATAAAATTCTGTACATATATTTTACTTTAATATTTTACTTACTAATTTTCTTCGCCACTTGGAAATACATATATATGGGCGGGCACCGAACGGTTACCGTGTTGGTCGATGGTAAAAACAGCTATGTTGTAGCCTTTTAATTCCAATTCGTTTAATTGATACCGGCTAAGCAGTTCGGACGTATTGATGACCACATCGTCATATTTAATTTCGATGGTTTTTGCAATATTCCCAGCCGGGTTGGTCCACTTTAACAAGGCGGTTTTATAGCCTACTTCAGCTGTAAGATCTATTACTTTAGGCGAATAAATCCGATTACTCAAGTATTGTTGGTAATTATCCTCCATTTCTTCGCACCCCAATATCCATATCATCAACAGGGGTATTATCCAATATTTCCTTTTATCCTTCATATTGATATCATGTTAATTGCTTCCGTAAAGCGTTAGTTCTGATATGTTCACATATATTTCGCTTCCAAAATTTTCGGTTATCGATAATTTTAAATATCGGGAGAGATTAACCGGCGAAGGTAAGTTAAAGCTATGCCCATTTATGGCGGCCTGGATATACTCTTCGGGTACACGTCCTTCAGAGTCTCTGGGATCGTCCAGCGAATGCTCTGCAATAAGTGTCCAGTTTACTTTATCATCGCTGGTATATAAGCGAAAGGCTTTAAAATTCTCGCCCTGGTAATAGTAATACTCTTTTTCGTTACCATACCAGTAGGCTCGCTGCCATAAAGCAAAACGATTAACTACCGCATCGTCCTGGCCCAAATCAATAACTATATCGAGGGGGAAATTTAGCTGGCCTCCGTTATTGTCGCGCGAAATCATGGCATAGCTGCCTTGTCCGTTGGAGCCCAGGTAGTCAATCTGACCATCCCAAATATTTACGGTTTTTCCTTCATAAGCATTTCCATCCACGCTTAGGTTCTCCACTAATGTCCAAAGCGATTTATCTATTTCCTCCTCAAATTTTGGTGTATGTTCACCCTTGGTTACTTTATCCGTTTTGTTATTGTAAAAGTCTTCCACCATCACAAAAAACTCCTTGCGATTGGTATTCATCCCCCTTACAATAATGGATTCATTGACCCGGGACGAAGACAGGTATATAGGATCTGATTCTTCTGCGCCCTCTTCTTTAAATGTTAACCAGGTATAAACGATGTCAGCGGCAGGGTTGGTCCAACTTATTCTTACGCCTCCAAAATCCGGTGAAATTTCAATGCTTTCCTTAACCATTTCGATATTAGAAATAAGGGGTGTAATAGTAACTGCTGTTGCTGCCGACTCCCTTTTGCTACTGTTCACCGCAACTACCTGTACCGTATGCTCTTCCGTATCATTATAGCCCTTAATGTATAAGGTATCGTTATACAGACTGCTTACGGTAAATAATTCCTGACCAAGTGTATTGGTATAATATGCCTTGGCAAAAAGCACATCCGGATCGTCAGGCAATTGACAAACTATTTTTGCCCCTCCATTTGTTGGGAAAACCTCAATCCCCGAAACCTGACCGGGAGCTATGCCATTTTCTTCTTGCTCACACCCTACCGAGGCCAGTAGGAATACAAGTATTGGAAATAATATTTTTGCTTTCATCTGCTTAAAATTATATATGAGACTGATAGATAAGAGATAAGGGACGGCTGTCGCTTAGCTGATTTCAATCATTCCCCTGTGTGTTAATCCCAATAATCATGGGTGATCTGTTTATAATTGATTTCCTTTGCCACTAACTTGTCCGCCATAGCGGGATAGCCCGCCCCGATTTTTCATCGGGGGAACTCGTTTCATCTCGATTTAACTTTTCATGGTTGTACTTAATATAAAATCAACATACCCTTACCAGCCCAGATTTTGAATCAGGTTAGGGTTTCTTGAAAGTTCTTCCGTTTTAATTGGTTGGAAATAATCGCGTGGTGTAATAAACGAACGCTCTCCTACATTAATAAGCGTATAAAACCGATCGATCTGGCTCTCCGTAACGCTCCATCCTTTAACCGGAGTGCTAAAGTACGTTTCGGCTTGCTTCCAACGTCGTATATCGTCATAGCGGTGGCCTTCAAATGCCAGCTCAATCAAGCGCTCTTGTTGGATAATATCGCGTAAGCCCTCCTGCGATGCGTGCTTACCTACCGTTTTGGCTAAGGAAGCATCTGACCAAACATCTTCAACATTTGGCAGTCCTACCCTTTGACGCACCTGATTTAAGGCTTCATAAACGCTGGCATTAGGTCCGTTGTATTCGTTATACGCCTCGGCATAATTTAAGTAAAGCTCCGACATACGAATTAAAGGCCAGGGATAATTAACCAGCTTATCATAACCATTACCCTGCGAGTCGGGATGCACATATTTTTTTAATCCATATCCAGAAATCAGATAATCATTTGAGCTACCCTTTTTGCCACCCGGTACTTCACCATTACGCATTTTTAAAAACTGCTTTATACCATGGGCGCGATTATAGCCCCTATCGAATGCAATAGTTGCATAAAATCTGGGTTCTCTGTCGAAATGAAGCTGTACGGTCTCCTGCCCTATTTGTACAACAAACACACTAAAATCTGCAGCTGTTCCTCTTCGCAGCACATATTTATTATCGTAATCGAAGCTTAAATCCTGGTCAATTGGTAAGCCATTTTTGGTGTAATATAATTCGGCCATCCGGTAAGTAGGCGACAGCCATTGCCATGCCGCCTCGTTGCTGGATGCTGCCGTACTTTTTATTAAGGTGGATGCCTGAATTTGGTAATAATCCGTAGTGACCCTCGATAGCCCCCAAATTAATTCACTGTTCCAACGATCAACAAACATGAATTTGTAGTTGTAAATACTTTCGGTAAACTCAGCATCGTAAATCACATTGGCATTATCGTAGGCCCGATACTCGCCATCAAAACGATACATTCTTACCCCGTTTCCTTCCGCCAGTTGAATCGCATATTCGGCCGCTTCCAGTGCTTTAGCCCACTTTTGCTTATCGAAAGTGGTATTAAATAACTCTTTCCCATTTTTATCGGTATAACCCGCATAAAACTGAGCATTGCCATTAAACAGTGGACTGGCTGCATACAGCAGCACTCTGGATTTAATCGCGGCCGCTATAGTTCGGTCAACGCGCCCCAGAAAGTTGGTATTTGTAACCCTTGCCGGCAAATCGGTAATAGCCAGGCTTATTTGTGTCTCGATATAATCAAAACATTTATCTGTTGAATTTCTAAATACCCTCACTTCTTCGGGCGAGGCCGAAATAGGGAAATTTTTATCCATAATTGGGATGGGGCCATAACGCATAACTAACAAAAAGTGATAATAGGCCTTTAAAAACCTCACCTCCGCACTCCACTCCCGTTTTTCCGAGTCGGACATATCGGGCACTTTACCTATGTTTTCCAAAAAAATATTACAATCGTTAATAGCATTGTACAATGAATGTTGCCATACACCAGCCCCACCGTTATAACCTTGCCAAAAGGATAACATAGGATTACCAACGGATTGCTTTCCCCGCATAATTTCAATGCCATTAACCGATTGACGAATGGGCGAGGTTAGCTCATCGGTCATTACGGTATGGGTACCATATAAATCATCGCTCTTAGGCAAGTAAGAATAGCAAGTAGCCAAGGCTTTATAGGCTTGCTCTTTGCGTTCAAAAACCAGTGACAGCTCCTGCGTTTTTTCAGGCACAATATCAAGATATTCGCAACTTGCTAGCATTAGTGCTGCCAGCAGTACCAGAAGTATATTTGTATATTTTTTCATTTCCTGATCAATTAAAAAGTTACGTTCATACCAATATTAAATATACGTTGGGTAGGGTAACCCAAACCATTATCACCCATTTCCGGATCCCACAATTTGAACTTACTGAAGTAAAGCAGATTATTTCCACTTACATACAACCTTAAATTTTCAAACTTTATTTTTTGCAACACTGTTCGGTTTAAAGTATAGCCCACTTCAAAACTTTTAAGGCGCAGGAAACTTCCGTCTCTTAACCACCAGGTTGAGGCCTGTTCGTTATTCGCAATTGCTGTGGTACTCAATCGGGGCCAAAAAGCATAAGGATCAGGATTAAACTCCGACCAGTGATTATCGGCAATTATATTCAAGGCATTTCGCTCACCAACAAATGGTGCTATCTTATCCGGTGCAATCATAAACGAAGAGCGTGCTGAACCTTGAAAGAAAAAAGAGGCATCGAAACCTTTATATCCGGCGGTTAATCCAAAACCATAAATTATTTCCGGAACAGTAGGAAAACCAATGGGTACCCGATCGTTTTCATCGATCTTGCCATCACTATTCACATCTACATATTTAATATCGCCGGGTAAATAATTGTTACCAAATGTTTGTACCGGTGAGTTATAAATATCGGCCTCATCAATAAATAATCGCTCGGCCACCAAACCCCACATTTGATCTATGGGATGCCCAACGCGGCTCATATAAGGGTACTGATACTGAGGCTCTCCATTGGCAATAACTTCATTTTTTGCATAAGTAAAGTTAGCACGTCCTATCAAATATAATCCATTTGAAAAGGAATGGTTATAATCGGCAGACCCATCAAAACCATAAGACTTCGCTTCTCCAATATTGCTTTTTATCTCGGAGGCCAAACCACTTGTAGCCGGAATATACTGATACGGCATATAAATATTGGAGCGCATCTCCTTGAAATAATCACCTTGTAAGGTGAGTTTTTTGAACAACGACATTTCAAGCCCAACATTCAATTTTTCGGCCACCTCCCACGTTACGGACTCATTGGCGTATCGGTTAATATGATAGCCATTATAACGGGTCGAAAAATCCTGCCCCCAGGCATATGCTTTTCCTCCATCATTTATGTTTACATCCGACATGTAAAAGAAACGATCACTCTCGGCTGATATAGCATCATTACCCACTAGGCCATAGGTGGCTCTAAATTTTAGCTGGTTGATACTTGGTTTTAGCCGAGCCCAAAACTTTTCTTCTGAAATGGTATAACCCACCCCCGCCGACGGGAAAAATCCAAAGCGATTATCTTTGGCAAAACGCTCTGAACCATTATAGCCAAAATTTAACTCCACAAAGTATTTTTTATTAAAGCCATAAGTGGCACGGCCGGCTAAACCCATATTACGGGCAGGTAACGAAGTATATACATTGTTGCTACCTTGAATAGTGTTTAATCGCTCTTCGCGGGTGTAAACAAATAATCCCCCAACGCTATGTTGTCCAAAGTCACGGTTATACATGGCAGCCAATTCAAAATAAACCCGGCTATTTGCATTAGTCCATGTGCTAGGGTCGTTTAAATAGTCTGTACCTTCGTTCAATTGGTAGATATTTATCTGCCCTTCAGGGATCTCGGGAGTAGGAGCGAGATAAGATAAGCCATCATAATAAAATGGTTCAAAGCTTCTGCTACTTCCATAAGTACTATAATTTTTAATAGATGCCATCCCCCTTGCCGATAATCCTTGGGTAAGGCCACTTAAATCCTGTTCAATTTTAAACTGCGACAAAATGGTGGACGAAAACTCATCTTTGTAGCCCTTAACCATGTCGGCATAAGGGTTGGGATAGAATGCACCACCTCCACGACTTTTATTGCCGAACATCGTATGATTAACAAACTCAGCGGAACCTGAACCGATTAGGACATTCGGATTTCTGGGGAAATATTTTGGAAATGTAACGGGATTGGCGTTCATTACCCTTCCAAAAATATCCGAAGCGTTTTCTGATGGCCCGTTATACTGCGAAAACAACGAATAAAACTTAGTTGAAATCTGCGTAGTTTTTGTGAGGCTAATATTGATATTGGCTCGTAGGTTGTAACGCTTGATGTCGATGTTGTTATTAAAATTATTTTGATTATCGACTTTGAGCAAGCCGGTTTCGTTATTGAAAGAAGCTGAAATATAGTATTGAGCCACATTGCCACCTCCGGTTACATTAAGGTTGGCACGTGAATTATACGTTTGATTTTTAAACAGCTCATCATACCAATTTACATTCGGATAGATGTAGGAATTAACATTGTTCCGGGTATTTTCTATTTTATCTTTTGAATAAAATAGTTGTTCTTCAGGTACCCTGGTTCGCAGTGCTTTATTGTATTGCTCCATGTAATCCACCCCATTAAGAAAAGAATTCAGCTTAGTTGGGCTGGCAATGGATGTTTCCATGCGCGCGGTTATCTTAGCTTTCCCCTTCTTCCCTTCCTTTGTATTAACCAGAATAACACCATTAGCACCCCTTGCTCCATATAATGCGGTTGCGGTGGCATCCTTCATAATGGAGAAGCTGGCAATGTTATCCGGTTCAACCCGGGCTAAATCTTCCGACGATATTTCAAAGCCATCTAATAAAATTAAGGGACTATTGGCATAACCAAAAGATGTTACTCCCCGGATAAAAAATTCGGCATTGTCGCGTCCGGGTTCACCGGAGCGTTGATACGATATAATTCCGGCCATTCTACCGGCCAATGCCCCTGTTAGGTTAGAAGCCGGTTGTTTTAATTCAGCCGGCCTTATGGTATTGATAGAGCCAATCACACTCTCCTTTTTTTGCTTTGAGAAAGCCACAATTTGCACCTCTCCCAGTTCGGCTACATCTTCGGCCATCACCACGTCTATTTGGCTGGATTCGCCCACCACCCGCTCCTGAGTTTGAAAACCTATAAAAGAAAATGCCAGGGTGTCGCCTACCGTTAAATCCTGAATGATGTAACGGCCGTCTAAATCGGTGATGACCCCATGGGTGGTGTTTTTTTTAAAAACGGTAACTCCAATTAAAGGATTCCCGTTGGATTCTACTACCAGCCCCTTAACGAGCTTAGACTGGGTAAAACTTGTTGTGCTGAGCATTAGTAACAACACTACCGTAGATATTTTTTTTAAATCCATTTGATTCAGATTGATAATTTTCCGCTATTTGCTGTTGATTTTAATTGTTAAACAATGTTATAAGGTCAAAAGCGGTAAGTCAAATCTGCCCCATAGATTAACTCTAAACAGGCTAAAATAAATTTTAGCACCATATAGACACAGGCTCTTATGTAACTGAATTTATAGGGGTTACAAATTCAATAATTTACAGGTTGCGGATAAAAGAATTTAAATCTTCATCGTGGTTTAACCCTAATTTTTTTCGTATGCGGTACCTGCTCGTATCGAAACTTCGGTTGGAGATATTGAGAATAGCTGCAATTTCCCTGGAACTCATATTGGTTCTGATCAATGTAAGTATTCGTATATCATTATCCGTTAAAGCAGGATAATCTTTTGAAACACGAATAACTAATTCCCTACTGTTTTCGGAAAAAAGTTTATGATAGAGAAATTTCTTCTTTTCATTATTGAGTTCTGCATCTATTTTTTTTACACATCGGCAGGCCTCTGAATTTCGCATCCCGGCCAGAATAGTTTTAATATCTTGTAAAAAACTGTTTTTGTGGGATATTATCTCAAGGAATTGGATCAACTGCTCATTCTTTGACTCAACAGCCTCTTGTTTCAAGCGTTTTTCATAGGCCAGCTTGCTTAAATGCGCTTTTTCCTTTATCGCCCTTATAATTAAAAAGGCAACATAAGCGAATATTAGGAATATGGTAATAATTCCTGGAATAAGAATCCACTTGTTTTGAAACCAATGCCGGCTTACGTTAATATTTAGTGAGGTTTGTTTAATGATGGATTGATTAACCCTGGTTTGAAGTAAAAATTGATACTCACCGCCACTTATCCCTGTATACTCTTTTTTGTTGATTTTACTTTTCCATTCCGTCCATTCTTTATCATAGGGTTCAAGCTTATACCTAAACTCTGTAAATTCATAATCAGAATAGGGCGAAGCAAATTGCAACTGCAGATCATATCTTCCTTTCATCAGGTTAATCGTACTGTCCTTAAAGGGGAAAAAGAGTTTTTTATGCATGCCCTTTGAACCGATATTTACCGATGTAATTACAGGTTTTTCTTGAATTGCCGATGATTGGTATTCCAAATTAAATACCACCACACCCCTGTCGGTAGCTATTCTAAGTTCATTATTGTATAAGTTTAAAAATGGATCTGCTTTAATTAAATCATATTTTACGGAGCTTATAAATTTCTCATAGGAGTGAACCGTTCCATCCGGCAATGTTACAAATAATTTAATTTCATCGTTGGCAATATAGGCCACCGCCCCATTGTTCTCTGCAATATCTAAAGCTGCAATCCCCTTTTCGGCCACATGGCTAAATGGCGCTTGTTGTATCTTGCTAAACACATTGGCATCCGGTTCGTAGGCCATCAAAATCATCCCATTGTAAAATACTAAGCCTGCCCGGGTTTCAAAAAAGCGCTCCATATTTTCATGAAGCCTAATGTTAACCTTATCATTCTTCAATTGAAACTGCACCAGAGGTTTCTTTTTGGTATCGCCCCAAATACAATCTGCTTGCGCGTCGTAGTGTAGTTTTGGATTTCCCCATACGTTAAGATTAGAAATAAACTGGAACTTGCCCTGTGTATATTTAACCAGCAAAACACCATGGTAGGCGGATAACAAATAGTAATCTGATTGTCCGAACCTGGCTATATCCATTACACCCGTTTCCTCGAAGACAGGCTGTAACTTCCGATTAATTATTTTATAGGCTCCTTCGTTGTGGCACATATAAAGCACCTTGTTAACAGCCCTAATTCTCCACACCTGCCCTGCACTACCTTCGATAAACTGGAATGCTTGGTCGTTTTCAGATATAAATGCACCTTTATTTGTAGATAAGTAAGTCTTATTTCCAATATCTTTGATATGATAGGTAGCTCCTTTGGCAAATATAGGATAGATGGTTTTTTTAAACTCAACTTTTGCAATGCCATAATCCAACCCTAACCAAACACCTTTATCTTCAACAGTTTTTAAACTCAGCACTGTATTATCAAGCAAGCCTTCTGCCGTGCTTATGGATGTATAGTCCCCTGTTTTATAATCAATGCTTATCAAACCTGATGTTACGGTGCCCAATAATAAAGTACTCTTGTTAAGGGAGCATCCTGTAAAAAACTGTACATTTTTAAATTTAGCATCTAATTTTAATTTCGTCAATGTGTTTTTATCATAAACAAAAACATCATTAAACGTTACAATAAACAAGCGCTTATCATGTATAAAAACTTGGCGTACTTCAGCTACTTGTTCTGTAAATGCTTCCCTGTGATAGAACCTGTTATCTCTGATAACACCAATAATGCCTCCGGTTGCAATTGCCCATAGCTCTCCTTCCCATTCAGTAATTGTCCAAAACTCTTCGGTATACGTATTCCGTTTTACTTTTTTGGTCGCTTTATCGTAAATAATTAAACCTAAATAGGTTTGATAAATAATTTGATTTTCATACGCTATTACTTTCCAAACAATTTCACCGTCCAGGTCACCAAGTTTACTATACACTAAAGCACCATTATCGCGTTTAAAAAAGTAACCGAACTCCTCAATACCCCCTACCCAAACAGTATCATTTTCTGCATGAATAGCTCTAACATTGCCCCCTTTTTCAAGTTGATGAAGAGTCCATTCTCCAAAGATATTACATAGCAAACCATCCGTATTTGCAAAGTAAATAATACCATCTTTATCTTTTGCAATATCCCAATTCTGCCTTCCTGCTTTATAATCTGTCTTTTCAAAAGATTTCACCGTTGGTATTATTCTTGCAGAAAATGCTTCTTCGCCTGTTAGGGCAATAAATAAAAACGCCAACAGCATCTTAGTTAACAGGCATCTACGAACATTTTGTACCATAGTATAATTTTGACAATGAAATAAAACATTTATAATCATAGAAACAAGCATTGGTAAAAATGCTTCATAAAACCCATGCGGGAACTTCCCTTTCCTCTATAATCCTGCCATCCGAATATCCGAGAGAAGGCAATAAGTTTCCTTCGGTGGCAAAAGCTCTTGGGTAGCACCGTTGCAACACAAGCGTTAATGCTCAATCTCTACTTGCCTCATGCCCAGAAACACCGTAGGTTTGTTTCGCTGGCACAAACGCCATATCGCTTAAGTGAATAAAAAAATTGATGGGCTAAAATTATAACTTCCCTGTGAGTTTACGCACCAGATTATATTTCGAGAAAAATTCCTTAGCCACCACCCTTACAATGGTATAAACGGGAATGGCCAGGAACATACCTAACATGCCCGCCATGTATCCGGCCATAATAATTACCAAAAAAATTTCGAGGGGATGCGCCTTTACGCTTGTAGAGAAAATAACCGGCTGAAATACCAGATTGTCTAACAATTGAACTATAACATAGAGCATAGCTATACCTCCCAGGTACAGTAAAAAAGGAGGTGGTAAGGCCAGTTGCAGATACACTACTAAGGATACTAAAGTGCCAAACAAGCCACCAATCAGTGGTCCCAGGTAGGGTATAATATTTACAAAACCCGAAAACAGGCCTATAATTAACGCATGCCTGAACTCCAGACCTATAACCAAAAGACCCAATACCAAAAGGGTGGAGATAAGTGATATTTGAATGATGATGCCAATAAAGTACCTCCGCAACAGCCGGTTGATAGACCAAAGCATGTGATCGACGCCTACATAATAGGATTCAGGGACAAACAACTTAATGCCTTCGAGCAACAACCATTCGTCTTTTATTAAAAAAAAAGTAATAAACGAAATAGAAAACAAGGCGATAAAGGTACTTCCCACAAAATCGGCCACCGATGCCAGCATTATCTGCAACTTACCAAAATCGAATGTAGCCACTAAAAAATCGTTGATCTGATCGCTGATTAAGGGAAAGCTTTCCTGGCCAAAAGAGGAATTATGCAACGGGGCAAAAATAGGCTGGGTAAATTCTTCGAGCTTTTCGAGTATCAGGTTAAAATCCACGGTTGAGAGATATTGCAGTTCAGCAATCAAAAACGGGAACACATAACTTACAAATCCCAACAGTATAGCCCACATAACAAGCAAAGTTGCAAAAGCACTCATGCCTTTTGACATATGTAGTTTTCGTTGTTCTTTTTTTCCTCTTTTTTTTCCCCTAAAAAAGTCGTACAACGGACGGGTGACCAAGGATAAAATGGCCGATATAAAAATAAAAAAAACGATTGCCTTAAAATACCAGAGCAAAAATATGCCTGCCGCAACGGCTATAAAACCAAGTGTGTATTTTAAGTTGTCTTTCATCGCTTGCTTTTTTTATCAGCACAAATATTTATAATATCTACGTTAATAAATATATGAAAAACATTTTAACATCAACATCTGTAGGCCATCATTTTGATCCAATCACTACAAATGTACTCCGAATGGTGATATGGAAGTATAAAAAACCCCGGAACACACATTTGCTCCGGGGCCTGTTAAAAATTATAATTTTATAATCCATCCTCCTGTAACCTTAAACAAGAACATGATCCAGCGTTTCTTTAATGGTATTTACATAATGGAATTCTAAGCCCTCAATGTACATATCCTTTATTTCGGCCACATCTTTTAAGTTACTGTTCGACAGGATAATTTCTTTAATACCTGCTCTTTTTGCAGCCAGTATTTTTTCTTTGATGCCTCCTACCGGCAATACTTTTCCACGAAGTGTTATTTCGCCGGTCATGGCAATGCGCTTTTTAACTTTACGTCCGGTAAATGCCGACATAAGCGCGGTTGCCATGGTTATTCCTGCCGATGGGCCGTCCTTAGGAATGGCACCTTCCGGAACATGGACATGGATATTTTTTTGGTCGAATACTTTTTCGTTTATACCAAATTCCTTGCAATTGCTTTTGATGTATTCCAGTGCCAGTACGGCCGACTCTTTCATCACATCGCCCAAATTACCGGTGAGGGTGAGTTTGCCGATACCTTTGCTTAGGCTGCTTTCCACATAAAGTATTTCGCCGCCCACAGCGGTCCAGGCTAAGCCGGTAACAACGCCGGGCACGTGGCTGTCCTGCCATTTTTCCTTGGTAAAGCGTTCCACCCCTAAATTTTCCTTTACATTATCTATGGAGATGGCTTTAGCTACCTTTTTTCCTGTGGCTATTTTTAAGGCATACTTGCGGGCCAGCTTTGCCAGTGTTTTATTCAACTCCCTAACACCAGACTCCCGGGTGTAATTTTCGATAATAAAGCTCATGGTTTTTTTTGAAACCGTCAGCTTGCTTTTAGGGATACCATGATTTTCGAGCTGCTTGGGCCATAAGTGGCGTTTGGCAATCTCGCATTTCTCGTCTAATATATAACCTGTCACCTCTATCAGTTCCATCCTGTCCAGCAGTGGTTGCGAGATGTTACCCAAGGTGTTGGCTGTAGCGATAAAAATTACCTTTGATAAGTCAAAATCCACTTCTAGAAAATTGTCGTGGAATTTTTCGTTTTGTTCCGGATCCAACACTTCTAACAACGCTGAAGCCGGATCGCCATGGCCACTGCTTCCTATTTTATCAATCTCGTCGAGGATAAAAACAGGGTTGGCACTGCCGGCTTTTTTTATGTTGTGAATAATTCTTCCGGGCATGGCGCCAATATAGGTTTTTCTGTGCCCCCGAATTTCCGATTCATCGTGTACACCCCCGAGTGACATTCTGGCATATTTCCGTCCCAAGGCATCGGCCACCGATTTACCCAGCGATGTTTTACCCACACCGGGAGGGCCGTATAAACAGATAATAGGCGATTTTAAGTCGCCCTTTAGTTTTAGCACAGCCAAATGTTCCAATATGCGTTCCTTAACACCGTCTAAACCAAAGTGGTCTCTATCCAGCACTTTTTCTGCCGATTCCATATCAAATCTGTCCTCGGTATATTCGTTCCAGGGGATATCGAGCAAGGTCTGTAAGTAATTGTGCTGTACCGAGTATTCACCCGAAGCAGGGTTGAGCCGCTCCAGCTTGTCTACTTCCTTGTAAAACAATTCTGAAATTTCTTTGCCCCATTTTTTCTTCTCGCCCAGGGCTTTTAAGTCGCGTACTTCTTGTTCTAAGGGGCTCGATCCCAGCTCATCCTGAATAGTTTTCATTTGCTGGTGCAGCATGTATTCGCGCTGTTGCTGGTCGATATCGAGCTTAACTTTGCTTTGAATGTCGCTTTTTAACTCGAGTAGTTGTACCTCACGGGTAAGGTGCTCAAGTAATTTCATACCCTTTTCTTTCAATTCGTCCATCTGCAATAAGTCCTGCTTTTCTTTAACAGAAATTTCGGCATTTGAGCAGATGAAGTTGATAAGGAAAGTGGCATTCTCAATGTTTTTTACGGCAAAAGATGCTTCGGGCGGTATATTGCTTGAGTATTTAATAATACGTAGCGAAAGGTCCTTCAGGGAGCTTACCAAAGCCTCGTAATCGCGGGTTTTGTCATCTAAGGGTATAATGTCTTGCAGTTGGCTTACACGTGCTTTAAAAAAAGGATCTGATTCCAACAGTTCTTCCATTTTAAAACGCACCTTACCCTGTATGATGGCCGACGTAGAGCCATCCGGCATTTCCAGCATCTTAATCACCTTGGCCACCGTACCTACCTTGTATATATCGTCTATCCCGGGCTCCTCAGTTTCCACCTGTTTTTGGGCTACGGCACCAAAAATACCGTTCCCCCGCTGTACTTCACGTACCAGTTTTAAAGACTTATCGCGACCCAGCGAAATGGGTACGATTACCCCCGGAAATAATACGGTGTTACGCAATGGCAAAATGGGTAGTGTATCCGGCATATCAAAATCTACCTCATCCGCACTCTCATCAGAAACAATGGGAATAAATTCTGTTTCTGAAGCGTACTCCTCATTTAAACCAAAGTTATCAATTGAGATTTTAATATCTTTCATAATAATTATATATGTAGCGTTTTAGTGCCATATTGTCATTTCTTACAACAACACGAGCACGGCAAGTGGTATTGGCAATTGGCATGCCAAAGAAGATACTGCCTTAACGAGGTATTAAAAAAAAAGCTCCGGTATAACCGAAGCTTTTGCAAGTAAAGCTATGATTAGCTTATTTTTTTTTGCTGTCCATATGTTTTTGATATCTGTTTCTAAACTTATCAACACGTCCTGCGGTATCAACAAGTTTCATCTTACCTGTGTAAAAAGGGTGAGATGTGTTGGAGATCTCAAGTTTCAACAATGGATACTGTACTCCGTCAATTTCAATTGTATCTTTGGCATTTGCTGTAGAACGAGTGATAAAAACCTCGTCGTTTGACATATCTTTGAAAGCAACCAAGCGATAATTATCCGGATGAATTTCCTTTTTCATTTTCCTATCTCTTTAATATTCAAAAAACTTAACGGTGCGCAAAGGTAAGGATAAATAAATAACCTGCAAAAGAAAAAGTATTTATTTATTGGCAATTGACCAGCTATTTATATTGTACTTAAACAGCTAAGAATCTTCTATTTTGATAGCTTGTCCTTATCCTGTGTTTCCGGAACGGATTGCCGGGTACGTTCCTTTGAATCGCGGGGGATGGCCGCTGCCCTTACCTGCTTGCGTTTAGCCGGGTCGAAGATGAAACGATAGGTAATGTGTTTTTTTGAAAACTCGGCACCCATCGATTCTTGCAGCGCCCGCATTTTTGGATTAAAATCGCCTACCCACGAAAGCTCCATCTCGTTGAACCAGGGCCGGGAAAAAACAGGGTTACGCAGATGATGAAACAGCCCCGATTCGATACCCGATTTTTGGAACTTGGTTTTTACACCCAGAATAACTACACGTAAGCGGGTCATGGTTTTTTTGCGTTTTAACCACAAAAATCTTAGTTTGTTTATAATGTTAAACTTGCCGTTCAGGCGTTTAAATATCTGGTTAACATCGGGATACATCAAAATAAAACCTATGGGTTCGTTTTTATGATACGCAAACCACAACACCTCTTCTATTACAATGGGTTTAGATTTTTCGAATGCCATGGCCAGTTTACCTCTGTCAAGCGGAGTGAAATTTTCGTGAAACCTCCAGGCATCGTTATATATCTCTATCACGTCATCTATAAATTTATCCTTCTGCTTCCATTTAAAATGTTTAAACTGATAATTGGGCTTTTTACCCACCCATTCGGCAATTTTCCAGAAACGCTCCGGGAACGGTTTTTTCAGATCCAAACGATTGGTAACTTGCTCAAAATAATTTTGAAAGCCATAGCTCTCGTAAAACGCTTTATAATAAGGAGGGTTGTACTGCATTCCGTAGGTAGGGTCGGTAAAGCCTTCGACCAATAAGCCCCAGAAATTATCGTTTTCCCCAAAGTTAATCGGCCCGTCGGCCGCTTCCATGCCCTGGTCTTTAAGCCAGTTTACACCCGCATCGAATAGCATAAACGCGGCTGCTTTATTATTTATACATTCAAAAAAGCCCAGCCCACCTGTAGCTTGTTCAAAGCCGTATGCCTTTTTGTCGTTCACAAAGGCGGCTATCCTGCCTATCACCTCACCATCGTCATTTTTTAATATATACCGTATGGCTTTACCGTGGCTATAAAAAGGATTCGTATCAGGATTGAATATATTTTCGATATCTATATCTAAGGGTCTAACAAAATGCTTGTCGTTGTGGTATATTTTTGCAACCACATCCAAAAAGTGCCGACGGGTTGCTTTATTATCTACTGTTACTATCTGCATACTGAAAAAATTAATGCTAAAAACCTGGCTTTTCTTTATGAGTGGCTAAAGCTATAAAAATTGTTGTGCCAAAAAAAACATTTAAAAGTTGCTTGTTAAGTCTATTTTTAATAGTTTTTTCTCCCGACTATAGCAGAACAAAGCCGGTTTACGTTAAGTCCTTATGTTATAATGAAATAAGTGCATGACAAAGGTTCTATAAACTAAACCAGGAATCATAATCCTGCGGTTTCTTCATTTCTGTGCCTTTGTAAAAATATTCATTTTTACTAATTACATATTCGTACTCTTTCCCCCATTCGTGGGCATGAGTGGCCACCTGCTCAACAGCAGCTATTATGTAATCGATCTCTTCGCTAGAAGTTGTGGGGTGAACCGACAAACGCACCCAGCCCGGTTTTTCGGAAAGATCGCCCATGTTTATTTTGCTGGTAATATTATTTGAAGTGTAGTAATCAACGTGCAGCAGGTAATGCCCGTAGGTGCCTGCGCACGAACATCCACCCCTCACCTGAATGCCATAACGGTCGTTAAGCAAACGTACAATAAGGTTAAAATGAATATCGTCGAGGTAAAATGAGATGGCAGCAATTCGATTATCCACATTATTGGCCAGTATATTCATGCCGGGTATCTGCCTAAAGGCTTTTAATATTTTTGCCACCTGCTCCTGTTCCCGCTCCATCATTTTTTTCTGATCCATTTGTTCCTTCAGCCTTATGCTAAGTGCTGCTTTAATGGACTGCATAAATCCGGGTGTGCCTCCATCTTCACGTGCTTCAATATCATCTACGTATCTGTATTTACCCCAGCGGTTGGTCCAATCTACGGTACCACCGCCGGAATTGTCGGGCGTATGGTTATGGTAGATAGAGATATTGAAAACCAGCACACCACAACTTCCGGGTCCTCCCAAAAATTTATGTGGTGAGAAATATATGGCATCCAGTCTTTCTTCCGGATCTTCAGGGTGCATATTAATAGCGGTATAGGGCGCAGAGGCAGCAAAATCAACAAAACAAAATCCACCATGTTGGTGCATGATTTTTGCCAGCTCAAAATAGGGCACTTCAATACCGGTTACGTTAGAACATGCCGAAAAGGCACCTATCTTCAAGGTTCTTTTTTCGTATTTAACAATTTCCTTTCTCAACGATTCCGGATCTACCAATAAATCGGACGAAGGCTCAAGCACCACAACATCTACATTAGACTCTAACCAGGAAGTATGATTAGAATGGTGCTCCATATGGGTAATAAAAACTACTGGACGATGCTCCGGTGGGATATGGCAATAAGGACGCGTTTGTTCGGGCACTCTAATGCCCAAAATGCGTTGTAATTTATTTACCACTGATGTCATGCCGGAACCTGCAGTAATTATTATATCGTCGCTACCCGCGTTTACATGCTCTTTTATGATGTTGTGCGACTGCTTGTAAATGTTAGTCATTATAAGCCCTGTGTCGCTCGATTCGGAATGGGTGTTGGCCACAATGGGGCCTATTTTATTTTTAAGGATATTCTCTATTGGTTCATACAACCTTCCACTGGCAATCCAATCGGCATATACGAGCGGCTTATTGCCAAATGGCGTTTCCAATTTGGCATCGTAACCAATGGTATTCTCTCTGAACTTTTTAAAATGCAATTCGTGCTTGATCATGCGAAATGTGTTTTTTTAGGATAATTATGAGTCAGTAAATTCAATGGTATATCCATTAACAGCAATTCACCTCATCTTGTTTTCAAGAACTCAATTTCTGTTTTAACATCTTCTACTAACCAGGCGGCATTTGGCCGTTCCGATATCTTATCTATAAATTGCTCTATTTTACTTACATAATTTGATGACTTACGGCACAACGATCGTAAAAAACGCCCTTGCACCCTTAATGCGAATGCGCCTGTAGATTGAAAACTATCTTCCATGGCTTGCAGATATTTGTTCAGAACTGCATCCTCTATGATGCCACCTTGCTGCACAAACACCGCCAATGCCGCCCAAATGGCCGATTGCTTGTACTTACTATCGCTACTGAGCCAATTTAAGGCCAGCGCCTCCAAAAAGCTCAGCTGCCACAGTAAGTTAACACCCATCTGCTCGGCTATTTCATTATGTTGCAAGCTCTCCCCCCACTCCTCCACACGTTCTTCGGAAATGCCTGGCGCATCGGCAATAAAGGTAGCCATAAGCATGGTTTCTCTGATTTGACGATGCCAGAGCCGATTGGCCAGTTGATTGTTATGCCCATATTTTTCCGAAAGCTCACGAAGCCACATCAAACTGGCACCATAATTCAGCTTATACTCCAGTCCGAAATCTTTCATTTGAGCCGACACATTGCCATCCATGAGTTTATTTAAATGCTTTATTATCTGGTCAACTTTATCGGAAATATCATCTTGTAAAAAAAATTTCATGTACTTTATTTTTATATAATTCGCTATGTTTCAACAACAAATAACGACGATTTATTTTTAATTTAACGATTGCCACAAAAACGTTTGCAAAGCTAACTATTTTATTATTATCTTTGCATCGCTTTAGCAAAAATGGTGATTGTAGCTCAGCTGGTTAGAGCGCTGGATTGTGGTTCCAGAGGTCGCCGGTTCGAACCCGGTCTTTCACCCAATACAAAAACGCAATGCTCATTATGAGGATTGCGTTTTTTGTTTAAAAGCATTATTGCTGCTATCTATTTGAATTAAGCACTACATTCCTTATTTTCGTGCGCTTAGGCGACAATCTTCAATTTCCTTTTAAGCATATTATACCTATGAAGGCAATTCCATATCAACTTACCATTTTTGTGCTGATATTGCTATACGGAACTACGGTAGAGGCACAAAGCGTTATGGAGAAAATAGCTAAACTGGAGAAGGCTGTGTTTTCTATATCGGCTTACGATGCAAAAGAAAATGTGACAGCTACACGTACAGGTTTTTTTATAAGTGGGGATGGCATTGCTATTGCGCCGGCAAGCCTGTTTTTAGATGCCGACTCCATCTCACTTACCCTTAGGAATGGGCGTAGCTACGAAGTTTCGCATCTCATCTCCATTCATAAAATGGCCGATTTAGTACTGTTTAAGGCAAGTGGCAATAGAGACAGAAGCTTGAGTTATATTATTCCATCGCAAGAAACGGATAAAGGCAACCAGGAAGTGCTTATCTTTAGCCACCCACAGGAAGCACAGGGAGGTCTTAGTCTCGGTACGGTTTCTACCGTATTTCAAGCACCTTATTTAGATAGATTGGTAAAGGTAGATTCCGATTTTGGTCCGCACTCCACGGGAGCCCCTGTAATGAACAGCGAGGGCGATTTAATAGGCATAGCCAGCTACCTCGAAAAAACGAACACCTGCCAGTTTATCAGCACCCATGTCATCAACGATACACTATGGGAACATTCAGCCAACAATAGCCTTGCTAAAGATACCACACTGTACCGCCAAAAAATACTACCCCATCCGCATATGTTTAGGGGGATAAGCTATTTGATGAACGGCGATTGGGTGGAGGCCGCAAGGAATTTTACACGCGAAATAAGCCGTGATTCCACCGCTGTAATTCCGTATATATTTAGAGGCGAAGCGCGCAGGAATTACCACAACAGCATAGGCATGGAAGCGGATTACGCCCATGCCAAAAAAATGGATCCAAAACATTTTCTGATTCATTATTTTGAAGCCATGGCTTTTTTAAGATCGAGAGACGATAGAGCGGCTTTTAAGCATTTGATTACGTGTTTAGACCAGCATCCTTATTTTTCGCCTGCCTTGATAGAATTTGGTTTGCTGGCCATAAAATTGCACAAGGACATACTTACAGCCAAAAAAAGTTTCGAGAAAGCCATAAAATCAAGCCCTATTTATGCCAATGGCTATTACGAGTTAGCCCGACTTAATATGCAGTATTTTCGCGAGAAAGCCTCTGCCATGGAAAATCTTAATAAAGCCATTTCACTAAACGAAAAACTTCCCGGTGTCTATTCTATACGCGGCACTTTACGCATACAATCCGAAAATTATTTGGAAGCCATTAGTGATCTGGACAAGGCCATAACAATTGACACATCCGACACGCATGCTCTATTTAACCGCGGCCTGGCCTTTTATAATTTGGGGATGAAAGAAAAATGTTGCAGAGATTGGGATATGGCAGGCCAACTGGGGCATTACAAATCAATTAAATACTTATCTCGCTATTGCAACAAAACACCCATATCGCCAACTCGTCAGCGATAAACATGTGAGGGTTAATAAAAAACACTATTTTTGACGCAAAAATATAAACAATGACAACTATTGAACAGCTAAAAGATTTAGCGGAGCGCCAGCTGGCGTTAAGGAGGTATCTTTGACGTCGACCAGAAGAAAATTGAAATAGAAGAACAGGAATTGCGCTCCCAGGCACCTGATTTTTGGGACGACCCCAAAGCTGCCGAAAGCCACATGAAGATGCTTCAGGAGATGAAATCGTGGGTAAACGATTATGAAGCAATTAATACGCAGGTGGAAGAGCTTAATGTGATGCTTGAGTTTTTAAAAGAAGGTGAGGCAGAACAAGCAGATATAGACCAGCTTTTTGAGGAAACAGAGGCTAACATCGAAAAACTGGAGCTGAAAAATATGCTGCGCCGTCAGGAAGATAAACTGGGAGCTGTGTTAAAAATTAATGCAGGTGCCGGTGGAACCGAAAGCCAGGATTGGGCCGAAATGCTTATGCGTATGTATTTACGCTGGGCCGAAAAACACAAGTACAAAGTTAAAGAAGTAAACTACCAAGCGGGTGACGATGCCGGCATAAAAACAGTTACCCTGCAATTAGAGGGCGACTATGCCTACGGATACATGAAAAGCGAAAACGGGGTACACCGCCTGGTGCGCCTATCGCCGTTTAACGCTGCCAACAAGCGGATGACCTCTTTTACATCAGTATTTGTAACCCCGCTTATCGACGAGAGCATACATATAGAAATTAATCCCTCCGATATTTCGTGGGATACATTCCGATCGGGAGGTGCCGGAGGGCAAAACGTAAACAAAGTGGAGACCGGTGTACGCTTAAAACATGCACCAACCGGAATTATTATCGAAAACACCGAATCGCGTTCGCAACTAGATAACAAAGAAAATGCGCTGCGTCTTTTAAAATCGCAGCTATACGAAATGGAGTTGCGCAAACGGATGGAAGAGCAAAATAAGGTAGAGAATAACAAAATGAAAATTGAGTGGGGCTCCCAGATTCGATCCTACGTTTTACAGCCTTATAAAATGGTGAAAGATTTACGCACCAACGCCGAAACATCTAACGTACAAGGCGTACTCGACGGCGATATCGATTTATTTATTAAAGCATACTTAATGGAGTTTGGCGGAAAACAAGAGTAGAAATACTAAAATACGTTTTTAGATTTACATGGCTGATTTACTATGCTTATCTTAAAAAAATAAAAACTGATTGCTATGATAACAATACTTCACAACCCAAGATGTTCCAAGAGTAGAGCAGGATTGGCCTATCTGGAAGAGAAGGGCATAACACCCATCATTGTTAAATACTTAAACACCCCCTTAAATCGCCAGGAGCTGAGGCAACTGATACAGAAACTGGGCATGCGGCCATTGGATTTAATCCGTAAAAACGAAGATTTTTACAAGAAAGAAATCAAGAATAAAGATTTTTCTGAAGAAGAGTTGATTGGTGCCATGGAAAACAATCCAAAATTGATAGAACGCCCTATCGTTATCAATGGCTCCAGGGCGGTAGTGGGTCGCCCCACCGAAAAAATTGATGAGGTATTATAGAAAGTAAAATCGTTAAAATCGTCGGTAGTTTTTTGGTATGGAAGCATTAACCTTAAAGCACTTCCAGTATCAAGATTATTAACATTGGCACCAGTATGGTTAGCACGATACCGCTAAATATGGCAATGATTCCGTACTCTTTGCCGGTGAACTTAACGATGATGGGCAGTGTGGTGTCCATGGCGGTTGCCCCGCCCGATGCGATGCCTGCCAATTTGCCAAAGTATTTCACCAATATCGGCACGGCCAACAGGGTGATTATCTCCCTAAAAATATTGGACAGCAAGGCCACCACGCCCAGCTCTTTTCCGCTTATCTCGCTAATAAAAATGCTCGACAGGGAATAATAGCCAAATCCCGCTCCCACGGCCATGCCCTCTTTTACGTTGATGTCGGAAAGCATAAGCGATATGAGCGCCGTTCCGAGCAAACTACCCACGATGACCGTTGTGGGCACCAAAAATATTTTAAAGTTCATTTTGCGCAGTATGTAAAAGGCGGCCTTATCGCTCCCGATGCTTATGCCCACCAAAAACATGAGCCCAAACAGGGCGTAGGTTGTAAGGTCGTCGTTTAACATCCATTGGGGAAATATATTATAAATGCCCCCGATAAGCCCTACTGCAAAAAATGATAAGATGATCAAGCTTCCCTTCATTGCTCCTCGGTTTTGTCCGAATTAAAATAAACCTGATACACCACTTTGGCCACCAACACGCTGCCCAGCACCGCACCCAAGGTCAGCCAAAAGGCTTTGTAGCCGATGCGCGAAAAGTTGCTGATGATCTCCTGGTTGGTGCCCACGGATATGCCCAGCAAAAACAAGAGCAAGTAAACCGCCCATGCAATGGCCACATCAATTTTTTTGCGGGCGTGGTCTTTTTTCCGGAAGAACCAGCCCAAACCAATGCCAAGGGCGAAAATGGCAATAACTATATATGATGTCATAAATAAAAAATAACGATTCGTTAAAAAACAAATGGAACCCTTTTGCTTTTAGGTCCATCCTTAAAAGCAGTTTAAAATAATTGCAGCAAGAAGCACTTTACTTTTTAATTCATTATTCGTAAAAAACCAAAGCGAATGTAATAAAATTAATGGATTGGAGATCTGGAAAAAGGTATACGTTGGGCAATAATAGCGACATTTTTTTCGATAACATATGTAGCCTCCACCGGATTCCTTATCAATTTATATTTACAACCACCCTTTTTCTTGCAAATTAAAACTCTACGAATCAATAAAAACGAAAATTGCTATATTGCGTCCCTGGATATGAAAAAATCAAGGGAAAATACCGACAAGCAGCTATTGATACAAATTGCCCATGGCGATCGTAACGCCTTCAGAGCGCTGTTTGATGCGTATTATCACTTTGCATTTGAACGCTCATGCTTATACTGTTCGTTCCATGATGCACAAGAGGTGGTAAGTGATGTATTTGCCAAAATATGGAACAATAAGGAAAGGTTGAAAGAGGTTTCGAGCTTTAAGGGTTATCTGTTTATGTCCATTAAAAACCAGAGCCTGAATTATCTACGCAAAAAAAACATTAATACAACAGACATCGAAAACGTTTTTGACCATCCCTTCCTTCAGGAAAGCAATCCGCACCATCAAATGGAGCTAAAGGAACTTTCCGAAAAAGTTGAAGAGGTAATCGGAAATTTGCCGCCCAAATGTAAACAGGCATTTAAACTTGTACGCGAAGACGGTCTTAAATACAAAGATGCCGCCAAAGCAATGTCTATTTCGGAAAATACATTGGACGTACATTTGAAAAAAGCTACCAAGTTGGTATTGGAAGTGGTTAAAAAATATTCAAAAGTGCTGATAATGTTGCTTATGCATCCAATTTAACACCTTCTGCTTTGATTGTGCTGTAAACGGTTTTAAAGAAAAAAATAAAAAAACATCATTCCGGATAACGGATTTAGACTTCACTTGCGTCTTTACTATTGAATACCGATTAAAATGAACTCAAACAAACCACATATCGAAAAACTTATAGCCCGCAAATTGTCCGGTGATATTACCGCATTTGAAACGGAAGAATTATTTAACTGGATTGCCCAATCGGGAGATAATGCACAATTGTATAAAAATACAATGCACACCTTAGGCAATACTTTTATGGGAGGGCACAAAAATATAGTGTGGAGCAAGATAGAAGATAAAACAATCCTTACGCTGCATAAAAAACCTCTTATTAGCAAAGTACTACGCAAAAAAATATGGCGCATTGCCGCTATGCTGGCAATTATTGCACTGTTTCCTTTGGCTTTGGGCGAGTTAGGGGAGGATGACATGGGGAACGGCTTTGTGCACACCGTAAGAGGGAACGACATAACTACCTCGTTATATTTACCGGATAACAGTGTAATTATTTTGTCGAGGGGCAGCAGCATAAGCTATAACGACCAATACGCCGAGAGCAACCGCGAACTGTTGCTGGAGGGGAAAGCATATATAGAGATTAACGAAAATGAGAGCAAGTACCCGATGGTGGTCACATCGGGCAGTCGATGTACCATTTTACGTAGCGGAAAAATTACAATCAACGGAAAAGCCGATGGCTTGGATGTTGCCGTAAAAGAAGGTGAAGCTACAGTTGTAGACACGGCATATAAAAAGGTGGTTATACCTGCATTTAAACTTATACCTGCCAGTAAAACTAACCAGAACAAAGTTACAATCAGCTTGTTGGAAAACAGCAAAGTGCGGCAGGGGCAGTTCGTCAGTTATACAGCATCGGGCAACAGGAACAAAAGCGAGGACTTGGATCAATGCGAAACATTTAGTTGGAAAGACCGGATTTTTTGTTTCAAGAATTTGAAACAACACGAGCTGGCTTATAAAATGGCCGACTGGTATGGTAAGCACGTGGAGTTTAAAGGCCAGATGGATCCTTATACCAATTACTCGGGAAGCTTTGACGATCCCTCGGTGCGGGATTTTATTCAACAGGTATTTGGCAATAAGGTAGCAAGCGTAAAGGAAAGCAAGCATAAAATAACAATTATATTCTCTTAAAACCAAGAGATCCTCATACTCCAATATTTCGCATGACATTAAAATTTGAACATTAACTCAAGCGCCCGAAGAACTTTTTTTATGTAGATATTAGCATCCTAATGTCGTTTATTAAACCCTTTATATTTATTTAAAACTTGATTGTATGAAAACTAATTATTTAAAATTTGCAATAGGTCTGTTATTGGCCGTTACAGTTGTATTTACCTCATGTAAGGACGACGAGGTTAAATCAAATTTAGCAGGATTGACCGCATTTGGATTTGCATCCCATGCTAACATCTCCGGCTTAGAAAATGTTATTTTTACCGTGGATCAAATCAACAATACCATTACCAACGAAAATGAATTACCCTACATGACCGATGTATCGGCGTTGACCCCCGAGTTTGAGGCCATTGCTAAAACTACTGTCATGGTAGATGGTACTGAGCTTGTTAGCGGTCAAAGTGTTATTGATTTTTCATCGCCAAAGCAAATTGTTGTAACGGCTGAAGATGGAATAACAACAGTTACCTACACAGTAACTGTTAACGTGTCGCAAATTAATCCTGAAGGTGTTAGCTGGGTTAAAGAGCAAAGTGCGGTTACCGCTAATCCGTACCAAACGGTGGTTAGTGTATATTTTAAAGATAAGTACAGAACTATTTATGGTTCGGTTTCTGACGGTGTAGCTTCGAGCGTATATTACACATCAACAGATGGCGTAGCCTGGACACAGGAAACCATCGATGAAGATAATTTCCCCATGGGGTCACGGCACGATTTAATTGTTCATAACGACAAATTGTATGTACTTGCCCACTTTACCATTACCTTCCCTTATGGCCCCACGTACGCATTGCCCGGCGTGTCAAATGATATTTGGGAGAGCACCGACGGTATAACATTTACCAAATTGGCCAACGGTTACGCCGTACCCTGGGGTGGAAAATTGAATACAGCCATGTACTCAACAGCCGGCAAACTATGGGTAGTTGGTGGTAACACCACAGGTTTTGGAAATCCTGACGGAACAAAAGCTATAGATGCTGATTTCTATGGTCCCGCCGGACTATCTGATCAAATTCACAATACGATGGATCTGTCTGCATGGGAAGAAGGCGAAACGGACCTGCTACCCGAAGGTGCACCCCGACGTTATTCTGCCAACGTGGTTCACAACGATAAAATGTTTATGATAGGCGGACAGTTGAAAGGCGGTTACTTATCCAGTGATGTATGGAGCAGTGCCGACGGTAAAACATGGACGCTGGTTTCTACCGGTGCTATTACTGCCCGCATGAAGGCGGGTGTTATATCCTACGACAACAAGCTGTGGCTCATCGGCGGACAGACAGGACTGGGCGAGTGTAGTGCTGAGATTTTAATTTCGGAAGACGAAGGATTAACCTGGATGGCTCCCGAAGAAGATGCCTTGTTGCCCGAGGAATTTACACCCCGCGCCGGACATGCTGTTTACCTTGACGCTAACGATAAAGTATGGATCGTGGGTGGGTACAGTGCCGAAAAAACAAGCGAAACCGATCCGGAAACGCAAGAAATTACCTACAGCGAAGAGTTAACTTCCTTAAGTGATGTGTGGAGCGGTAAACTAAACAAGCTCACAGAATAATTAATATGAATCTGTTGCCATTAGTATGTAATGGCAACAGATTTTTTTTACTATCCCTTTTTATTCCTGATATTCTTAAGTCTAACAACATACCTATCAACAAATGTTTTTAGGGGATAATAATAGTACCATGTTTAAAGCGCTATCTATCACCTGTATTTTTTTATTTATTTCATTACAACTTGTAGCACAGGAAGTTATAAAAGCTACAGAATTGGAGCCGGCAACGGTTAAAGGTGTTGTTATCGATTCCAAAACCGGGGAACCCGTGCCGGGAGCCAACGTATACATTAAAGAAACCATGCGCGGTGGTATCTCAGACATAGAAGGAGAGTTTACCATAAAAAATGTAATCAAAGGGCAAACAATAGGCATCTCTTTTATCGGATCCAAAGATATGTATATTGTTTATGACGGACAGGATTTTATCAAAGCCGAGCTAAAGGAGGATATGGTAGCTTTGCAGGAGATTGTAACGGTAGGGTACGGTGTACAGGAAAGGCGCGATTTGACCGGAGCCGTATCAAAAGTAAGGGCCGAAGACATCTCGGGCATCGCACCCAGTTTCGATAACGCCTTGGTGGGCAAAGTGGCTGGTGTTAACGTTAACCTGAGCAGCGGATCGCCGGGCAGCGCTACTTCTATTACTATACGTGGCTTGTCGTCAATTAATGCCGACAGCAATCCCTTAATTGTTATTGATGGAGTTCCGGTTTATGGTACCGGTAAAACGGTAAACAACCTCGATTTTGGTAACGGAACGGTTGCCGGAGCCACGATTGGTGGAAACTCGGTGAGCAACGGATATTCGCAGCGTACCGAATTTGAACGAAATCCCTTATCGGCGCTTAACCCCGAAGACATTGAATCCATTGAGATACTCAAAGATGCTTTTTCAACAGCAATCTATGGCTCGCGTGGTGCTGCAGGTGTAATTTTAGTAACCACCAAAAAAGGGAAAAAGGGAAAGCCCCAAATTACTATTGCACACTCAGTTGAACTGAGCCAGCCCATCGGCACGCCCGATCTACTGGATGCCAATGAGTTTAGCGATATTTATAACCGATTTAATAAGGCCATTGGTTCGGCGGCTACTTTTCCTAGTACGCACAATACCGACTGGTTGGACAAAGTTCTCAGAACAGGGATAACCCAACAAAGTAACGCATCTGTATCAGGCGGTACAGAAAATACTTCCTATTTTATCAGCTTTAACCAGTTCGATCAGCAAGGCTATATTATTAATCAGGATTTTAAACGGAACAGTATCCGCACCAACTTTGATTTTAGCCCCGCCGATTGGATTAGTTTTGGTACTAACTCCTCCTATTCACTTATCGAAAATGCTGCCCTCAATAGCCAAAGTGTTTATCGCGAAGCTGTGCTGATGTCGCCAAACATCCCTGTTTATCACCCCGACGGCAGTTATTTTTACCACACCCCTGCGGGATCAGGCCTTCAAAGTAACATCAATAACATTTCGGGTCATTTGGGTAATCCGGTGGCCAAAGCCCATGAAGATAATACGGTGAAAGATTCACGCGTGATTTCAAATTTTTATGCCGAGTTAAAACCTACCTCATGGTTGCGACTCAAATCGGAGTTTGGTATCGACATGTACAACACCAAGTCGTACAATCGCATTCTATCCACACCACAAAACACCGACGGAACCGGTTCTGCTGCATCCAATCAGAATATTAAATATGTGGTCAACAACGTTTTAACCCTACGGAAGCATTTTGGGCAACACCTGGTACATGGCATCCTGGGTCAAAGTTTTGAATCGTCGGAAGAAAATAAAATGCGCGTTACGGGAACCGGGTTTTTCGACGACAACGAAAAAAGTATTCAATCGGCAACTTCAAAACGCGTACTGGGAGCTATTACCCAGGAATGGGCAGTGGTTTCCTATTTTGGGCGGCTCAACTACAGACTCAAAAATAAGTACCTGGCCGGACTTACCTATCGCGTGGATGGCTCCTCACGCTTTAGCCGGAACCAACGATATCGTGGTTTCCCGTCTGTATCGGCAGGTTGGATATTGACCGAAGAGCCTTTCCTTGAAAATACCGGAAGATGGTTAAGCGAACTGAAAATACGCAGTAGTTACGGACTGACCGGTTTGGATGGTTCCTTTGGCGGTTATTATGGTAATCAGGGACAGTGGAAAAGAGATAACCGCACCGTAAGCGGAGGTACCTTATCGTATAATGGCGTACCATTGCTCTTTAACTCCCAAACAGTTAATCCTAATTTAGAGTGGGAAACCACCACCTCACTGGATATAGGTTTGGATGCTTCCTTTTTCCGTGGCGACCTGAACCTTACCGTGGATTATTTCTATAAACGAACCAATAACCTGTTGGCAAGCGATATTGTGCCGCTATATATGGGCTGGAGTTCACAGCAACAGAATATAGGCGACATGAAAAATGAAGGCATAGAAGTCCTTATCGACGGAACTATCATTCGTACAAGAGACTGGTCATGGAAAGGTTCACTTAATGTATCCCACATCAAGGACAAGTTACTGAGACTAAACGAGGCCGGGTACCAGATGGTGCAAACACAAGGCATGGAACGAAAGGTGTTTGTGGTAGGTGAGAGCTTGAATCAATTTTATTTATATCATTGGCTTGGCGTAAACCCCTTGACAGGCAATCCGCAATGGAGCTATAGCAACGGAACGGTGAACGAAATTCCACCTCAGGCCGTATATGATTCCGACGCGCCTTTAAATAATAGATACAGCGCCGGTAGCAGCATGCCCGATTTTTATGGTGGGTTAAGCAGTAACTTAAGGTATAAAAATCTGGAACTGGATTTTGCTCTATCTTTTTCGTACGGACAAATGATGTACAACGGAACACAGGCCACTTTAATGACCTATATTCTTCGGGAATCGAATAACTTATCCACCGACATACTCGATTATTGGAAAATACCGGGTCACCACACGGATATCCCCCAGCTGAATAATGCAACAACAGTATATAAGGATCCACGTTGGGCCAGCTCGGGCCTTAGTGGTTACGATGTGAGCCGCTTAAACGATCGCTTCCTCGAAGACGGCTCCTACCTGCGCTTGCGTAATATCAGCCTGGCCTATTCCTTTCGCCAGAACTGGGTGAAAAAAATGTTTATGGAACGGATAAAGGTGTATGCTCAAGCTACTAACTTATTTACCTGGACAGGATACAGCGGGGTAGATCCCGAAGTAAATGCTTACGGTTCGAGTGCCGTGCTCGGCGGATATGATGAGATTACCATGCCACAGGCTAAATCACTCAAGTTTGGAATAGAGGTAACTTTTTAAAATAATCGCTAAGATTTTTAGTTATGACGATAAAAAATAGTTTACTTATAATTTTAACGCTGACTGTAATATTTTCAGCTTGCGACAGTCATTTGAATTTAGCACCTGAAGATACTATTGTGGAAGACAAAGTTTTTGAAAAGTTCACTACTGCCGAATCTGCGGTGGCCGGAACCTACCACTTGCTTTTTAACGCAGCTATAAAAGATTATATTACCGCGGAGGCCACCGCGCCAACCTGCGAATATAGTACCGGTGCTGCACGCACCTTCGACCCCATTAACAATGGTTCGATTTTACCTGAAGATGGTTTGCCCCAAAATATATATGAACCGTATTACGCAGCATTAAATCAGGCCAACCTGTTGATTTTTAAGATTCCGGTTTTGGGCAAATACAAACAAGAGCAGATGGAGCAACACATTGCAGAAGCCAAGTTTATCCGGGCTTATGCATACCATCGGTTGTTGGCCTGGTTTGGCGATGGCGCTTTAATGAATAAGCCGCAAAATAATGGACTGGTATTGTATCTGGAACATTATGATGGCTTCGACATCAACAAAGATATACGGCCCCGAAGCACCAACGAACAAGTGTATGCGCAGATAATTCAGGATTTGGAAGAAGCTATTCCGCACCTGCCCGACCCGGCACAACAAGATGATGTTGAAACGCGGGTGAGCCGTGCAAACATGGCCACGTGCGAAGCACTACTGGCCCGGGTTTATATGTACAAACGCGATTACGTTAATGCTGCTTTATGGGCGGAAAAGGTACTGGCAAGGACCGCTTATAATTTAGAAAGCGATGTTTTAAAAGTTTTCCCACCAAATCAAAATGGAACAGTAATACCTTTTTCCTCGGAACACATGTTTGGTTTTCCGGTAAGTTCCAATGGTGGCAACTGGCAGTTTGGTGGCAATGGTATTTACTATGTCTATAATAGTTATTGGTTCAGCGATGCACTGCTGGCACAATACCAGGAAACAGACCAACGGCGGGTTAAACTGATGCGGGAAGCAATAAATACAGAGGACGAACAGATTTTTGTAACGAATAAATACCCCAATTCCAGTGGCCGCGACAATGTAACAATTATGCGCCTGCCCGAAATAATGCTGACAAGAGCTGAAGCATTGGCACGCAATAGCGGCACCGTGACGCAAGAAATGGTAAATCTGCTAAATCAGGTACATCTGCGCGCAAACCCCGACGCAACACCTTATCAAACAAGTGATTTTGCGAACCCTGCGGATTTTATATTAAGTGTACTTACCGAGCGAAGTAAAGAACTGGCTTTTGAAGGACTGCAACGATTCGACCAGTTACGCACGGACAGACCACTTTACAACCCCGAACTGCCCGACAACAAAAAGGTGCTCCCCATCCCGCTGCGCGAAATCAATATAAGCAACGGCGTGGTACAGCAAAACGAAGGATATGTTAATAATTAAACAAAATTAAACACATCACATTAAACCAATTAAATAATGAAAATACAATTAACATTTGTCTTAGCCCTTATTATCGCTCTGGGCTCATGCAACGCCCCTACAAAGGATGCGAGCATCAATATTAGTGGAAAAGTAAAATTCCCGGCCGAAGGTTCTAAGATGTACATATATCAATACCGCGACAGGGAAAAGGTAGTAACCGATTCTTTCGATATTAATCAGGATGGCAGTTATGCCTACACCATGAAAACGGATTTTCCCGGCGAATACATCCTCGATTGTCAAAAATGGCAGTCGGTCCGTTTTTGGGCCGAGGACGAGAATCTGGAAATTGATTTCCGCGGACGCGACACGGCCAAAATTAAAATTAAAAACCCCCCTTATGTGTATATTAACGGTGGCCCCAAGAACGAACTGATTAATCACCTTAACTTCATTAATTACCGTTCGTACCAATTAATGATAGGCTTTTCGCAAGGGGTTTATCAGGCTACAAGGGATGTCCCTGAAAAGTATGGTGATATTTCGGGCCAATTATATGGCGTGTTAAGTGATGACGACCGTGCCCGATATCGTTATCTGGCCGAACATTATGCAGATCAAAACAGTGTGCTGGCCGTTGTTAAACGCCTTCGCGACAAAACCGACAAGGAGCTGATTGACCATACATTGGCCACCCTAAAAAAAGCCAACCCGGAATATCCTCCATTGGTAAAGTACATCAAAGATAAGGAAGAGGCTCGCGCCGCAGCCCAAAAGGTAGCCCTTGGAAGCAAAGCGCCCCATTTTGCCTACCCTACACCCGACGGAGATATGGTATCGCCAAAGGACTTTGAAGGGAAGCTTCTGATTATCGATTTCTGGGCATCGTGGTGTGGCCCGTGCCGTACCGAAATACCGCACCTGAAAGAGGTTTACGAAAAATATCGCAGCAAAGGTGTTGAAATGCTGAGTGTTTCTATAGATAAAAAAGAGAAGGACTGGCGCAAGGCTTTGGGTGAGGAAAACATGGCGTGGGCACAGGTATTGGCTCCTAATGCGGGTAAACAAACCATGAAGGACTATCAGTTTAGCGGTATCCCCTTCATCATCATACTGGATAAACAAGGCAAAATTGTGGCAAAGAATCTGCGCGGTGAAAAAATTGATGAAAAGTTAGACGAGTTGTTATCTGAATAATAAATTTCGGTAATGGGATGTATAGGTGGGACTTGCTGAAAAACAACTACATATTAGATAATAAGTAGATTGTTAATCTAAAATGAATCCAAAGTGCAACATAACCCCCAGATAAATCTGGGGGTTATGCACTGCAAAGTCCTCTGGAGTTTTTCAGCTGACCCAAAGCAATAGTAAGAAATGAATCATTAATAAAACAAAATAAAAGAACAATGAAGAATTTAAAATCCGCAGTACTTATTTTGGCCATGGCACTGCTTGTATTTGCCCCGGCACAGGCCGGTAACGAAAACAACGAGGGTATCCGGTTTTTTCAAGGCAAGTGGGTCGATGCGCTGAAACATGCCAAGAAACAAAAAAAACTGATTTTTGTAGATTGTTACACCACCTGGTGTGGCCCTTGCAAGATGCTGTCGAAAAAAGTTTTTCCACAAAAAGAAGTTGGCGATTACTTTAATGCCAATTTTGTAAACGTTAAAATAGATTGCGAAAAGGGTGAAGGCATCACTTTAAAAGACAAGTTCGGTGTGTCGGCATTCCCTACCATGTTGTTCATCGACCCCAAAAACGAGGAAGTGCTGCACCGCGTGATAGGTTTTGTACCCGCCGAAAAATTAATTGCAGAAGCCAAAAGTGCGCCGGCACAATCAGAAAAAGGTAATGCGCTGGCTAAGGCATTTAAAAAAAATAAAAAGGATATTAAAACCACCGAAGATTATTTGAGCTACCTGGTTAAAATAAGCGATCCCAAGGCACAGGAAGTAGCCATCCATTATCTTAACATGGTGCCTCAGTCGGATTGGCATAAAAAAGATTATTTTTGGATTCTGAGCCGCTACGTAAAAGATCCCTTTAGCGACGAGGCCGCCTATTACTTTAAAAACAAAGAAGTTTTTGTAAAGGAAAATGGATTTAAAGGGCAGTATCTTGAGTCGGGGATGTACTACAGCTATGCCGGAAAGCTGGCCGATGTAAGTAAAAAAGAGGATTTTGACCAGTCCAAATTCGATGAGCTGATACAGTTGATGCAAAACAATGGTTTCGACAGGATTGAGCTTATAAAAGATTATACCAATCGTGCCTTGTTGGTGAATGTGGGCGACTATGCCGGTTACATGGATGTGGTAGAGGAAAAGTTTGCCGAAGGCCTAAGCAAAAATCCCCGCTATTACTCCGAATCGGGCTTTAACCTTTTAAACAGATTAAAGGACTGCGAGGATAAGGAAGTTTTTAAAAGAGCAGTTAAACTAATGGACGATGCCATTCAATTAGAATTGGACAACCCGGAGCTGAATATGTTTAGGTTATCTATTGCCTATCGCGATGCTTATGACTTTGTGCAAAAGGCCGGTATTGAAGGGGAGCGCTTGGCGGTAGCAAAAGCTATGAACGATTTATTTGTTAACATAGTGCCCAAGCACAATGCGCTGCTCGATAAAACCCATAAAGAAGCACAAAAAGATAAAGAAGAAGGCAAAAAAGGTGGTCGCTCTGTACCGGCCATGAAAATGGGTGGTTTTTAATAGCAATAGCGCTATTCTAATGCAGGAGTGAGCGAACATAAAATCCATCTGGATAAGGGCTGAAAATCCGATTTGTGAATTGGTTCTGAGGTGAATTTATGGCACAGAACGGGCTTTCGGCCTTTGATTAGCTTACAACAAACGTATTTACATACTAAGGCGTCGGGTAATAGTGCTTTAGTAATACATCAGCCCTATCGCCCATTACTTAATCCTTGATCATACTATAAATTCATGAAACAATTCATCTCCTTTCTCGTCGCTTGTCTTATTATTGTTAATATGCAGGCGCAAAACGACACCGTTGGCATAGTGTTCGCCCATGGTTCGTGGGAACAAATAAAAGCATTGGCAAAGGCCGAGGACAAAAGTATTTTTATCGACTGCTATACGGAGTGGTGCGGTCCCTGCAAAATGCTATCTAAAAAAGTTTTTCCCCAAAAAGAAGTAGGCGACCTGTTCAATGCCCACTTTATCAACTATAAGGTAGATATGGAAAAAGGCGAGGGCATTATGTTAAAAGAGAAGTTTAATGTAAGGGCCTTTCCTACCTTGGTTTGGGTGGATGCCGATGGCAATGAGTTGCATAAATCGGTAGGGGCGCCCAAAGCTCAAGCCTTAATTGATATTGCCCAGCTGGTTGTGGATGGTAAAGGCTTGGCAGATCTGGAACGCAAGTATCTCCTCAACAAAGAGGATACGACCACCATGAATACCTACTTAAAAGCATTGGCCAATGCCTACGAAAAAGATAAGATTCAAGGGGTATTGGCGGAATATTTTAAAAAGGTTAAGGGTACTGAATTACTCGATGAGTACAATTATAATTTAATACATAACTACCTGAGCGATGTAGCGCTGCCCGCATTTTTATGGTTTGATGAACACAAGGAAGAGTTTGCCAACCGGTATGGCAAGGAAAAAGTCGAACGTAAGCTTTATCAATCTTACCTGGGCTATGGACACTCCTTTGTATCTAAAAAAGATGGGCAAACGATGGTTGATTCTGCAGGATTTAGAAAATATAAACTCCTGTTGAACGAGCGCAGAGTGGAAGGACGCGAAAAAATAGTGGCTTTTGTGGAGGAGAGTATTTGCCGGGCAAATAATAATTGGGATGCTTATATAGCCAAAGTAAAGTCCAACATCGAAGCAGGGTATCATGGCCAGCCCAATGCATTTTTATATTACAATTGGGCCAAAGCCATTGAAAAGGGCACAGATGCCAAAATACGGCATTACCAGCAAGCGGTTCAGTGGATGGAAGATGCTTTTACCGCCAGCCAGTGGCCGCTAAAGAATAACATTGTTTATCTCAACGAAAAAGTAAAGTTACTTGAACTGGCAAAAGCAGATCAAAGTATCCTTGATTCGGAGAAGGAACGCATTGAAACACTTAAGCAAAAGGTGGCAGATGAGAATGCTAAAAAAAATTAAAATACAAAATTACGTAACCTTATTCGGCCCGTTGCGTATCATGTTCTAAAGAGTAATTTTTTTTCATAGATTAAGGTTTAGGTTAACTTGAAAGAGCCGTTCCAATGGGGACGGCTCTTTTTTTGCTTTATCCCTGATAGGAATAAAACTAAACCGCAAAAAGTATTATTTTTGCCAAACTAAAAGTAATACTATGGCATTGATTCTTTCGTTGGAGACCTCCACCAAGGTATGTTCCGTTTGTTTATCAGATAAGCAAACTATTGTGGCCAAAAAGCAATTGTTTGAGGCCAATTCGCATGCTACCCACCTTACGCTGTTTATTCAGAATTTGTTTAATGAGCTACCCGATTTATCCATGAAAGATATAGATGCAGTAGCGGTGAGCAGCGGGCCTGGTTCCTATACCGGGCTGCGTATAGGTGTTTCGGTGGCTAAGGGGATATGCTATGCCTTAGCCAAACCACTTATTGCTATTTCCTCGCTTGAATGTCTGGCACAGGCAGCAATAGCACATCCCGATTTACAAAATATAGTTGATACGGAAATGCTTTATTGCCCCATGATAGATGCGCGCAGGATGGAAGTATATACTGCTCTTTTTGATAGCGCTATGAATCTAAAAGAAAAAGTTAGCGCCCGGATAATCGACAGCAGCAGTTACTTGAACCGTCTGAACAAACATACCATCGTATTTTTTGGAGATGGTTCAGATAAATGTCGGGGAACTATTGAGCACAGTAATGCGGTTTTTATTAAAGACCTGGCACCCCTGGCATCTAATATGGCGGGTTTGGCATATAAAAAATACCAAAACAAGCAGTTTGAAGATTTGGCCTACTTTGAACCCTTTTACTTAAAAAACTTTGTGGCTACCGTATCTAAAAATAAAATCTTTTGACCTAATAACGCAAAGGTGCTAAGCTTACTAATTGTATAATTAATATGCTATTATCTTATTTGGAAAGCCCTGTTTGTAACGTGTACTTTTTTATCAATAAAAACATATATAAACGTTGCAACAATAGATAAAGTAAATGCCAAAAGTATTGCATACATGTATTCGCCGGTTAGATCAACTACCCATCCCCCAATAAAGGGGCCTGCAATACCGGCAAACCCATATCCCAGAAAAATAAATGGATATATTTTTGCGTAGTTATCGATTCCGAACATCTGGATGGTATCTTTGGCAAAAAGCACAAAATGTGCCCCAAAACAAAAGCCAATTAAAATAATGAGACTAATAAACTGTATGTCGGAAACGGGCACTGAAAATAGACTCATCGACACAGCCCCTTGAACAAGTAAGGCAGTAGGGATAAGAAGAGTATTACCGATACGATCACTCATCCAACCCCAGACTATTCTTCCGGTGAAGTTGGATAAAGCAAATAGCGAGATAGCCAGGGGTATTGCATACATTGATACCTCTTGCATTTGAGCAATAGGCTTTAGATTCCCTATGATTAATAATCCGGTAAAAGTACCCGCAAAAATACCCAAGATCAGTTTAAATAAAACAACGCCATTCATTGGGGTTACGGACGAATAACTAATTTGAGAGGCTTTTAAGCCGGATGTTTTAAGTTGTTGAGCAGCAAGTATGATTATCAAACCATACAAGGTGCCCCAATACAGGAAAACATGTAATACACCTACGCTATTTTTAAAAAGAAAATCGGCCAGGTAGGTTAATAAGATAGCTCCTGCCCCAAAACCTGCGACAACAACACCTGTTATAAGCCCTTTTTTTTGTGGAAACGATTTTACCGGTACAGTTAACGAAACCAGATAACCCATTCCTGTTCCTATGCCTCCTAATAAGCCTATACCCATCCATAGGATAATCGAGTAGGTAGAGGGATTACTCCCTCGCCCTCTCACACCACCGTACGTACTCTCGTATACGGCGGTTTCAAGTTAATTTTATAACAAACTGTATTTAATCGACAAATTAAACAATCCTAAATCATTGAACCATTTAAGGTTCATGGCTTGATGAACTTGTGGACATCCCGATTTACGCCACCACCCTCTACCTGAAAGGGCTAAAATCCAACTTTGCCAGTTAGGAACGCCCAAACTTTTAAGAAAGCGTTTAAGTGTTATGGTTCGTTTGCATTGTTTCAGGCGATAACATCTGAGTTTACGCCTAATCCAAGCATCAAGATTCCGTAAAAGTCTTTTGCATTTCGCAACTCTAAAGTAATTTAACCATCCTCGGAGTATCGGTTCGAGTTCTGATACTACTTGCTCCAAAGCAATACCCCGATTTCTCTTCGTTAGTTCTCGTACCTTCTTCTTAAAGCGGCTTACACTTTGGACGGATATTGTAATAATACCCGGATCAAGTATGGTAAACCCTAAGAATTTTGTCTCGCTACTTTTACAAACCTGACTTTTCTGTTCATTAACTTTCAATTTAAGTTTGCCTGTGAGGTATGAACAGACTGATTCCTTCACCCTCTCGCCTGCTCTTTGGCTGCGAACAAATATGCTGAAATCGTCTGCATACCGAACAAAGTAATGCCCTCGCTTTTCGAGTTCCTTATCTAGTTCGTCTAAAACAATATTAGATAAGAGTGGGGAAAGTGGGCTTCCTTGGGGGGTGCCTTTCAAACGTTGATGGACTAGTCCACCTGTCATAACTCCACTTTGTAAGTATTTGCGTATAAGCTTTAGAAGAGGTTTGTCTTGAATAAGCTGTGATAGACGATACATCAGTCTATCATGGTTAACTTCATCAAAGAAACTCTTCATATCCATATCAACAACTATATTTCTGCCGTCCTTAACATAGCTGCTTGCTCGCTCTATGGCGTGCTTTGCGCTGCGTTTTGGACGAAAACCGTAACTGTGATCTGAAAATACTTGCTCGTAAATGGGGGTTAACACCTGTGAAATTGCCTGTTGGAGAATCCGGTCCTGTACGGTTGGAATCCCTAACTGACGTACACCGCCATTGGGCTTGGGTATTTCTACTAATTTCACTACCGAGGGAAGGTATTCGCCCCGAAGTATTTGGTTGACTAACTCATCTCCTTCTTTTGCAAACCATTCAGCGAAATTTCCTACGGGAACATTGTCTACTCCCGCTACGCCCTTGTTCTTTTTCACTTGTTTGTATGCTCGGTTGATATTTTCTGATGAGCATACAATGCCGATTAATCCTTCTGCAAAGACTCGTCCTTGACTCGTCTCTTTATCTAATTGCTCCGTCAATCGTGTTTTCGCGCCGTTTACGTCTTTACGATTTCCAGATTGACCAATAGCCTCCTGTGTATGTTCTATGAACATATCACGCTGGTAAGCTATTTGTTGCTGGTGCTCCATAGATAAAAGTCTTGTCCGACTGCTTCTTTAATTAACTGATTCAGACCTTCTCTCTGAAAAAAAAAACCAGAGATACTATGTCTTCTGCTGACTTCTCAAAACTTTTCGCTGATTGTCGCCGTTCAGTTTGTTGTTTGCCACAACAAGTTTTGAGATCTCACGGGATAAGGTAACATACTTTCATCACGTCCTACTTGATTTACCCTAAGTGTTTACGGTTGACTTTGGGGCTTTCCCAATCCATTGCTCGGTTGCCCAACACTATTGAGCCTTATATCAAATTTCTGTACGTTAGAACTATGACTTTGCTGATGGCTTCCTTCAGATTTGGGGTCACCCCCAACACCCTTGCCAATTGCTAGTCCTTCCTGTCAACTAGGCGAACTCAAGAACTTTCATCTTGATAGCACGTTACCATGCCCGTCATACAAAAAATTGCCTTCCGAAAGGAAGGCAATAAAATATCCGATAAAATAGAGAAGTCCGGAAATGGTGGCCAAAATACGAGGGCCCAATTTCTGCATTAGTGCGGTTGCCCCTATCATTGTTAGGGTAAAAACACTAATAACCGTTCCGAATATCAATTGCGTTTGTGCTGTTGTTAGACCATAAGTGTCTATCAGTTCAGGTACAAATATGCTCCATGCATATATGCTGCCTAAACAGAGCATAATAAAAAAGGCCGCGATAATATTATATCTCTTCTCCATGCATTAATTACTTTATACTTTTATCGTCGTCAATAAGTTTTTGTCTTTGTGCTTCCTGAAATTCCTTTACCTTTACTTGGATACCTGAATCGGAAAGCCCTAGTATTTTGGCTGCTGCAAGGGCTGCATTTTCGGGATTTAAAATCACCATTGGAGCAACTCCGGAAGGCATTCTAAGGCTTGAGAATACATCATTACCACCGTAAGAATCACCTACAGGAGGACATGCAATAACCGGACAATGTGTTTGCGCATCGCTAAAACCGCTTAAGGCGTTGCTCATTCCTGCAATTGTTATAAATACGATGTTATTTTTTCTTTTTCTTTAATGATGTCATAACAAAATAAAGGCACCTTATGGGCAGATGCTATATGGCATTCAGCACTAATACTAAATAGCTGCAAACTATCTACAACCCTTGTAGCCCATGCAAGATCAGCCTTTGACCCCATTAAAATCACTACTTTGCTCATAGTCTTCTATATTGTTAAATGAATAATCATATTGGAAACTCATTGGAACTATTTCATTATATTCCTCAATACTTGCATTAGATAAACAAGCATCAATAATTCGTTTACCCGTTTGAAGCAAATCGCTTTGCAGGTATTTCTGTAATTCTGTTTTAAAGAACTTTTGTAACATTTCGGCACCGGCATCGTAACCCTCCAGGCCAACTTCGGGTTGGTTGTATACTTTCAGAAAACGCGAAGGTATTTTAGAGCCTTCCAGGGTTAGATAGTTTAATTCGTAGCCTAAAAGTGGGCATCGCGAAGCTTGGTACTGGTCTGTTCTCAACTTGGCTGCCCCCCTGCGGGTTAGGTATTCGCGCATTAACAGTTGAGGTTTAAAACCCACCTTCCAGGCGCCAATATTTTGGTTAGGTACCAACGTAAATGTAGTTCGCGGGGTATTGATAATTTGTTTGAGCAGCATATTGGCATGGGGGATGCGTTTTCCGGTGGCAAATGGCCAGTAGGAGCCAACGCCTTCGCTCTCCATGCCTCCCGAACTAACAATGCTCGGGTTGTTATGGCCACGTGGGGCAACCAAACGCCACAACCAAGCTAAAGCAGGTGGTAAAACATGAAACATGCCGGCAATACCATACGAAGGAGCTTCTTTGGTACATTGAGGTGCCCTTAAGCCAAAGCTACGGATATCAACAGAAACCGGCTTATCTACCACATTGGGGACAATTTTACGTGGGATTATAACTCGGGGATTCGGACAGGGTTTGCCCGGCTCATCCTCAATGTGATCCCAAATTAAGGCGGTAGATCGGGGTTGCGTGTCGATATTAAGAAACAGTAAAGGTTCGGCAGGTGCGATGGTCGTTTTTTCTAAGGTTGGATCGTCACCATACTGATTAACGCTATCTACCCGCACAAACCAGGCGTTTTCAGCATCAATGATTCGTAGCTTTCCGTTTTGCCTCTGTAACGAAGGATGACAGAAGGCCATATCATCCGCCACCGGGTTGAAAGAGCAAAATCGGGGAATAGTAATAAATCTTTCTTCCCCTGTTATAGAATTTTGTCCTATCAGTACTCTGCCTCCGGGCTCGCGCACAATATGCTGGTGCAATTCGCTCTTGCCTCCTCCACTGGCGCCCTCGTGCATAAAGGTGGTGATGTTGTCGTAAGGGCTTATTGACTGCACTGCTGAACAATGCGCCGTTACCCAGTTTTCTTCTTCTCCTTGTGTTAGTAACACCCCATATAGTCCTTTTTTTGCGCTCGGTCCCGGATATAAATTATATGAATATAACTCATGTATTTTTTCGGTACGATTATGCACCACTACCTGCTTACCATCGAAATGTGTATGGCGAAATACAGGCGCAACAAAAATTACCGATTTAATTTCTGCATCTTCCTTTAATTCTTCCAGAGAAACCATTTCCTGCAACATAGATAAACCCATAGCAAAAAAGGCCGCATTGGCGGGAGCAATAGCTATGCCAAGCGAACCAATGTTTACTCTTCCGGCAAAATAAAAAAATAAGGCTAAGTCCTGTTCCTTCATCCAAGCAAAAGTTTCCTCTTGTAACTTAGGGAAATCATAGCCATACTTCTCTTTAAATGTTTTTTTATCGGTTGGCTTGTCGTCAGCTATTACCATGGTGGCAGGGTCGCGTCTGCGCATATAAGCCTCTGTATAATTAGCCGATATCCCATTCTTTACCTGTTGCACAGTGGCCTCTACATATTCACCTTTGCCGGGCACATCATACTTTACCTCATATTCAACATTTTCTTTCCCATTTGTAGCTGCCGTTGCCAGTTCATCCGTGGTATTAAATACCGTTAAGCTTTTGCATTCCTTTAATAAACTTGCAATATTTTCGGGCAAGCTTATGTTTTTTTCTTTAACAACCTTAAATAAATCTTTCATAGGTAATTTATTATTCTACTATATTAATGTTTGCGTTTTGCTTACTTAATGCATTATTTTCAATTACAGCTCAAATTAAGATGTGGTTATATATTTAAGCAGAGCTTAACCTCTGTTTTAAAATTTTTTTATTCTTCGGGAGGTGTTACCACCCATAATACTTGTGAGATACCTTTTGCTCTGTTTCGCGCCGAATGCATCCTGTTCGAGTTGAAATAAAAACTATCTTTTTCTTGCAGAATAAAAATTCTATCTTCTAATTGTATCTCAATTTCACCTTTTAAAACAAAACAGAACTCCTGTCCCGGATGCACCTTCATTAGTGTATCCGCATCAGAATTCTCCTCAAAATGAACAAGAAATGTTTCCATTTCTTTATTATTACCATGGTTCGATAACAGGTATAATGAGGTTCCCGATGCATTCTTTTCAACAAAACTCTTCTCCTCAAATCGTACCAATGGGTTTTTCGTTAAAACTTCATTTTCGCCTATTAATGCACCAACCGTAGTACGGAGGCTATCTGCAATAGCCTTAAGTGTTACAATTGAGGGCGATGCCTTCGCCTTCTCTATTTGCGACAAAGCACTGGAACTAACACCCACTTTTTTAGCAAGCTCATTTAGTTGCATGTGCAAACTTTCTCTTCTCCTCCTTATTCGTTCTCCTAAGAGTTTCATAATCCCAAAAATCAATAATTATTCATGGCGCAAATATAGAAAAAAAAGCTTTACAATTAAGTGCAGGTAAAATTATTAAGCTATAATTAACTTTCGAGCGTATTTTCATCCGAAATATTACTGCGTATAATAAAAATAGGTACTGAAATATAGGCGGTTTTGTTAGCTATTTTAAGGATTTGATTTAATTTTGCAAAAAAAAATTTATACAACGAATTAATTGACAATACTATGGCAACTACTGCTGATATTAGAAATGGGATGTGTATTGAATTCAAGAACGACTTGTATTCTGTAGTGCAGTTTCAACATGTTAAACCGGGTAAAGGCCCGGCCTTTGTGCGTACCAAACTAAAGAATGTTTCAACCGGTAAGGTACTCGAAAACACCTTTTCGGTAGGGGTAAAATTGAATGAGCAACGCGTAGAGCGTCGTAGCTACCAGTTTTTATACAAGGAGGATTTGGGATATGTTTTTATGAACAATGAAACCTATGAACAAGTAATTATTGAGGAAAAACTGATAGATAATCACGATTTTTTAAAAGATGGCTTAAACTGCGAAGTAGTGTATCATGCCGATACCGAAACACCTCTTTTAGTTGACCTGCCCATAAACATTGAATTTGAAGTTACCTACACCGAGCCAGGCGTGAGGGGCGACACATCTTCTACCAACTCGTTGAAAGCCGCTACCATTGATACCGGTTCGCAAATAATGGTGCCCCTGTTTGTTAATACGGGCGATTGGATAAAAGTGGATACACGCGACCGCAGTTATGTAGAACGTGTAAAAAAATAGGTTTATATATGCCAGTAAATGAAGCCCTATATTGTTACAGGGCTTTTTTTATGCAACAATTTGATACATTGGTACTTTTGTCCGTTTGAATATTACGGTAGGTAAGTTTATCCTACATTTTTTATCACTCATCAATAAATTTGATTTTCTTTAAGAAAAAAAATTTAATACCTTACCCTGCTGTAAAGAATAGTTTAGATAAGTTATGGTTACCCACCTTCAAAAAAAGAGGCTTCGTTTATTTAAAGACAGATTGAATATACTACTCGATATTGCGCAAACAATAAACGAAGATCACAGTATAGACGATTTATTGTCGGAGTTTGAGGTGCTTTTAACAGAAGAGCTGGAAGTAGGTAAAATATTGGTTTTTACCTTTGCCGACGGCAAATGGGATAATCTGTTAAATTCGGGAGTTACCAAAGAAGAGGTAGCCAACATTGATGTACAGCGCGACCTGATACAATATAAAAATATTGAAAACGTAACTATTTCGCACCCTCCCCAGCTAAAGGGTTTTGATGCGGTAATACCACTTTTTCATCGTTATAATGCCATAGGTTTTGTGTTAATAGGCGATGTAGAGGAGGAGCAAACCGGTATCAGTCCTACTATAAAACACCTAAAGCTTATCCAAATTATCTCCAACCTTATCATTGTTTTTATCGAAAACAAAAGGATGCAAGGACAGGTTATTGAGCAGGAGGCCATGAGAAAGGAAATGGAGCTGGCATCGCGCATCCAAACCAAACTGGTACCCTCCGACGACCATTTGCCCATCAGTACTAAGTACGCCATCCATACTTTTTATCATCCCCAGTACGAAGTAGGTGGCGATTACTACGATTTTATCCGCTTATCAAAAAACGTATTAGGGTTTTGTATTGCCGATGTATCCGGAAAAGGAATATCGGCAGCCATGCTCATGTCTAACTTTCAAGCCGTTTTTCGTGCACTCTATACGCCCAGTATACGGCTTAAAAAACTGGCTCATCTGCTCAACAGCAAAGTAAATATGAGTGCCAATAACGAAAAGTTTATTACCATGTTTCTGGGCAAGTACAACACCCTTACCCGAACACTTACCTACATCAATGCCGGCCATCTTCCGCCTATGTTGTTTGATCCCAAGCGTGAGCAACTTGTCAGTCTCGACAAAGGATGTATTGGTTTGGGTATGCTCGACGAAATACCCAGCATAGAGGTTGGGAAGATACGTGTTCCCCGAAATGCCAAATTTCTTGCTTTTACCGATGGACTGGTAGAATTAGAGAACGACAGCCAGATAGAATCGAGTATGAAACCCATCGAAGATATCATTTCAAACAACGAAGATATCGAAAGCAATATGAATGATTTAAAAAAACTGATTTCACAACAGCTTGCAAAGGGATCTGTTTTCGATGATATTTCGGTTACCGGTATTGGGTTTAAATAAAAAAAGAGAGCCATAAAATTGACTCCCTTTCTTTTTTTATCTATCCATTTCTACTTACTTCTTTTTTAACAGTTTTAAAGCTGCCCATCCTATCAATGCCAATATTAACAAGGAACTAATAAGTGAAATTAATTGACCCACCCTGTACGATGAAGGCTCAAACCTAAACTCCAGGGTGTGTTCACCCTGCGGTAGCATTACTGCACGTAAAATATAGTTGGTGCGATAAATAGCTACCTTTTCGCCATCCACATAGGCATTCCATCCTTTGGGATAATATATTTGCGAAAACACAGCCAGTTGCTCCTGCTCTATTGAGTAATCATATAATAGTTGATTTGGCTTATAACTTTTTAGCTCTAACGATCCGGATACATCATCTAACTTGTAATCTTTTAACTGGTCAAATTCGGAAATATTAACTACTGCTTTATCCTTTAAAGGCACATAGCTCAATGCATCGATGGCACCATCAGGTGCATCAACAGGGTATATGCCTTTTACAAACCACGCGTCGCCAAAAGCACTATGGTTTATTATAGGTGCAGCCTTGGGGCTGTATACTACAAAGCGGGCGTTAAGCATATTTAACACGCTCATGTTTGCTAAGCTGTTTTGCAGTTCCTGCTCGCTGCTCTGGCTTTGTAATGTCCCGATCAGGATTTGCAAATCATTCATTAAATATTTATCAATCAAATCCTGGTAACGGCGCAGCTTGGCACCATGGTATCCACCAATAGATTCGTGATGGTAGGATGTGCTTACTTCCTTAAACGGATCGCGATAAATAGTAAATACGCGGTCGCCATCCTGCTTTAATGAATTGATCGCCTTATCCGACTCACTTAATGCAAATTCACGACCCACATTTCTTTTACTTTCGAAATGTTCGTTATTTAAATATCTTTTATCCACCCCCCAATGGTCAACCAATATTAACAAACCCAATCCCCAAATAAGGTACTTGCCTGAGAGTTTGTTAGTAGCGAAAAACCAAACCGATGCCGATGCGATGAGTATAAATGCAAAAGATCTGAAAGCATCCATTTTAAACAAAGTAGCTCTGGCTACTTTTAAGTTGTATACAATCCCATCAAAATAGGAGGAAATTTGCCCTGCCTGGGCAGCGTTCTCTTGCATGGCTTGCTGTTTTTGCTGCAAAATGGAACTCAGTTCCATGTCGCTAATAAAGTTAAAGAAAACAGCAGGGAAAAGGTAAAATAGTAAACTTATGCCACCTGTCAGCCCAAAGGCCGCAAAAAATTTCCAGCTGGCTTCACGTATCAGCTGCGGTTTTTTGTACACTTCTCGAAGCCCCAATAAACCCAGGGTTGGGATAGTAAAGGATGCGATTAGCATGGCCATTTCAACCGTACGAAACTTGTTGTAGAGCGGGAAATTGTAAAACATAAAATCGGTGAACGGCATAAAATGCTTTCCCCAAGACAGCAATAGCGATAATACCGTTCCAGCCACAAGCCACCATTTATCCGGTCCACCATAAAAAAACATGCCCAGCATAAATAAAAAACAGACCACTGCCCCAGCATAAACGGGCCCTGAGGTAAACGGGCGTCCTCCCCAGTATTGGCTTTGTCCACCCACCGTTTCTTTAAACCTGTCCTCAACTTCGGCTAATGCTGAAGGATTGTTGGCAATTGCCTCGGATGCGCCGCCAACTGCATTGGGAATCAACAAGGTCCAGGAACCTTGTGGCTCCAGGCTCCAGGCAAGGGCATAATCTTTATCTAAACCACTGTGTTCGGCTGCACCTTCGTAATTGCTTAATTCTGATTTACCGCGAATACTGTATTTACCGTATTCGTAGGTTGTCCATAGGTTGGTTATATTTGGTAGAACGGCCAACAATGCTGCCCCCAGAAGCACCAACGAAGCCTTAATGAAGTGCTGTATGGTTTTGTGTAGAATGGCGTAAACAAATCTGGAAGTTATCAGCACCAATATCAACAAGGCTAAATAATAGGTAACCTGAACGTGATTATAGGCAATCTGTAAACCCACCGCTACGGTTGTAAATATCCCTCCCATCCACACATTACGGTTGTAGGTATAAAGTATGCCGCCAATAACAGGTGCCATCAATGCTATGGTATAGGCTTTGGTAATGTGGCCGGCCACAATAATTATCAAATTATAGGAGCCAAAGCCAAAGGCCAGGGCACCAATAAGGGCAAAACGCCAGTCCATCTTAAGGCTCAGTAAAAAGATATAGAAACCCAGCAAATACAAAAACAGAATGGCCACGGTATGATAAGGCAAGGCCAGACGCATCACTCTATTGATATACGAAAAAATATTTTTTGAACTGTCGCCTTTTATCTGGTACGCAGGCATGCCACTAAAGGCACTATTGGTCCATTGCGAGGTTTCGCCTGTTTCTTTCTCAAAAGATTCCAGCTCCTGTGCCATGCCAATGGCATGACTGTTGTCCATTTGAAGCAGTGTTTTGTTTTTTAGCACAGGGCTAAAATAGGCGAAACTCAATACAACAAATAATAAAACGGTTCCGATATAGGGCAAGGATGATTTTATTTTGTCAATCATGGTGTTACGTTTTTTTGCGGGCTAAAAATAGACAAAAAGGGGATACCTTGCAAAAGAGTAAAATACAAGATGAACGTAGCGGCTAATCCGAATAGATAAAAAGGTATTGGGTGTTAATCTTTGTTAATCCACTGGCAATAGGATTTTATGGCACAGACATTGCATTTCTTTTGCCAAAGAACGTTTAAGTTTTTTTTTCATAGATTAGGTTAGGGTTTAAGTTGAATAATCGGGGTATCATCTGGTACTCCGATTATTTTAACCTAAAAAAAAAGAAAGGTTTTGAGTTTTTTTTCATAGATTAGAGTTAAGTTTAAAGGAGTGTTTCCAATGGGGGCGCTCCTTTTTTAGTGTAAGTAAAGTAGAAGAAAAAAAACGATGAGAAATGGACTTGCTCCTAACAAATATACAGTCCTTAAACACTACATCTAATAAGATAACATTAAAGCCATCCCAATATTATCTTTGAACGTACAATTTATTCCCCATTTTAAAGGATTATCAAAGCACACTACCATGCTTTAATTTAAAACACATCTGCCAATACACCCCAATCATTCACTTTTAAAATCTTAGGAATTTAAATACTAAACCTTGAAATAAGTTCTTTGTGCATAGGGAATAGCGCAAGCAGCTTCTTGGTCTGCCCCAGTTCAAAGTCGGCAAAATCGAAGCCGGGCGCCACAGCACAGCTTACCAACGAATAACCCAAGCCTTCTTTAACCTCGGCAGCAAACCAGGTATGGGGTTCAACAGTATATTGCAAATGGCCGTTAATACGCTCCGAGAGTTCCACATGGCTATAACACCCTTTAGGATCAATCATATGAATAATCAAAGGCATACCGCGGTGAAAATACCATACTTCGGGTGATTTAATTTTATGAAAGGCCGAGAACCTTTCCCCTGCCAGGAGATAATAGATAGAAGTTAAGGCACTTCTATCCGAATCGAAAGTCCCGGGTAAGCCTTCCTTTTTTAAAACGATATCCGATTTATATACTTCTTTAAACCATCCTCCTTCAGGATGTTTGTTCATTTTTAGCTGATGGATGATTTGTCTGGCCTCCCGGGTAATATGATCGTCGGGCACCAGAAGCGGATTATCATTTACAAACTGTTGCAGAATGGCTTGTGCTTCGGCCAGTTTTTCTTCCCAATGCTGAATGGAATTTTGCCCTATGATATCGGTAACGCATTTTACACCCACAAACGGTACATTGTTCATACGGCACACTCTTGCCACCGCAAAAGATTCCATGTCGAATACATCGCCGGTACCATCGGCAGTGGTTAAAAAGGTGTCGCCGGTATTGCAAACGCTCTCGAACACCCAATTTTTAAAAAAACCACACTTACGCACTTCATCGGTAAAATCCTCTTCAAACGGAACCCCAAAATTATTCAGTTTCTCCATGTCCCTATCCACAAATTTCTGACATAAATGCACCGAACCTATTTTGTAATGAATAGCCCCGGCCGTGCCAATATTAATAACCACATCGGGCTGATGAGTGGCAATGGCCTGCTCTACAGCGATAGCTGCCGCCACCTTACCTACTCCCGTACGGCAATAATGAAATTTACATCGGGGCATGGTAAGCTGCACCCTTTCTTCCTGAACTGCGTAAACAATTAAAACATTGAGCATATTTATTATTTTTGAACAAAAATAGCGATAAAAACAGATGAACCTATACAAATTACGACTCCTTTTGGCCGGCATGCTTATCTCACTTACCATGTATGCGCAGGAGGCCAATGTTGAATCCATAAAAAAAACACTTGAGCCAAAACAGAACGATTTTGAAACTTACGAAATGACAATGCCTGATATACGTTGGGGACTTAATATCCAGGGGCTTATGGGCGAAATGTCCAACGATAAAAACTTTACATTAGGAGCCTATGTAAAGTATAAACCATTTTACCGTTTCGACATAGATGCCGGATTTAAGTATTACTTGGCTTCATTAGACAATGATGATTTTAATTTTGAGATGAACGACATAAGTTACAAATACAGCAGGTTTTCGGGGGCTCAGGTTTTTCTGGCCATTAATAGTTCCTTGGCCCTCAATAAAGTTAACAGTCACACCGCTATGTATACCTCATTTGAAGCAGGCTATGCCCGTAACACAAGCGATTTGAACCAATACAGCAATGCGAATGAGCGCATCACTTCGCAAACACTTAGCGATGGTAAGATGTATGTGGAGTGGAAGTTGGGTTTTAATTTTTATGGAGATTTTTTGGGGGACAATACAGGAGCCAGAGTTTTTGTTGGCGCAAATACAGTCCCTTACTTTTTGTCGGCCCATACCCATCAACGGTTAAGTAAAGTTAGAAACAACAACTATACTTCCGGCACGCTGCTTTTAGGGGTAGCCCTCGAATTTGGACTAAAGCATACGCCGGAACAAAAAGCAAACAAAATGCGGAAAAAGGAAAACCAAACTATTCTCGAAAAGTACCAGGGTAAATCGGATAAATTGTTTTAATAATATTGATTCCAAAATTATTTCTCTATTGACCATTGCGTCTTAATATTGTAAATTCATCCTTTAATAATACCGCTTCATGAATATTATTCTATATATCAACCTCCTCCTTGTTAATATTGTGGCATGGCTGGCTATCAGCTATTTCTGGAGCTTCTGGACATTTAAGGTTTTTAAACCATACCAATGGTTAGAGATGTGCAAAAAGAAAAAGGTGCCTACCACAATAAAGCGGATGGAACGAAAATTTAAAGACCGGAACCGTTTTTATAGTATCTGGTTTGTATTACAGGGCATTATTAACAAAAACATTCCCGGACAGTTGGCCGAGGTGGGCGTATATAAAGGTCATACTGCCAAACTTGTGCATCATATGCTGCCCGAACGAGTGCTTTACCTATTTGACAGTTTTTCAGGGCTACCTGCACAGGTCATACGCGAAGACTGCGACGGCACTGTGCGTCCGCATACGGTTAATTTTGAGCACACAAGCCAAAAGCAGGTAGAGAACTATATAAAAGGTAACCACAAGGTTAAAATTTTTAAAGGTATTTTTCCCGAAACGGCAAAAGGTATCGGGAACGAAAAATTTGCCTTTGTGCACCTGGATGCCGACTTGTATCAATCAACGCTGGATGGCCTGCAGTTTTTTTATCCTCGTCTGGCACCCGGTGGTTCCATTTTGGTGCACGATTACAACCACAACTGGGAAGGCGTGCGTAAGGCTGTAAACGAATTTGAATTAACGGTACCTGAGCAGTTTGTAGAGCTCATCGACATGTATGGATCGGTGCTGTTAACTAAAAATAAAACATAACACAACACCATGATTAAAACTTATGCTTTTGTTCTACTACTGCTGTTTGCCTATACTAAAGGTGTGGCACAATCACCAAGCAGCAACGAACACCGTCCGAAAATTGGTTTAGTACTTAGTGGCGGGGGTGCCAAAGGCATGGCACACATTGGTGTTCTTAAAGTGTTGGAAGAATTAAACATCAGACCCGATTACATTGCGGGTACCAGCATGGGAAGTATTATGGGCGGATTATATGCCGTGGGGTATTCTGCGGCTCAATTAGATTCGATATTACGCCAGATGGATTGGAGCAGCATGCTGAGCGACAGGATACCGCTATCGAAAGTAGTACCCGAGGAGAAGCACAAATATAACCGCTTCCTCTTTCAGTTCGATCTAACGAAAAACGGCCCCTTACTTCCCGAGGCCATGGTGGTAGGACAAGGGATTATGGAGGAAATGAATTGGCTCACCTGGCATGTAGTGGGGAAAGATAATTTCGACGATTTTGAAATACCGTTCCGTTGTGTAGCTTCTGACTTAGTTACCGGCCAACCCTACGTGTTTTCCTCCGGTAGCTTAGTAACCGCCATGAGGGCCAGCATGGCCATACCAACCATCTTTTCGCCTGTTAGGTTCAATTCCATGCTTTTGGTAGATGGCGGAGTGTTAAATAATATACCCGTGCAGGCCTGTCGCGACATGGGTGCCGATATTGTTATTACAGTTAATGTGGGCTTTCGACATAAACCCAGCATCGACGACTTTCAGTCAATAAGTGATATTTTAATGGGTTCGGCCATGATTAGGAGCAACTACGAATCGCAGAAAGCGTTAGACGACACAGATATACTTATTGCGCCCGACCTAAGCAAGTACAGTTCGGCCAGCTTTTACGATGGTGCTGCTATCATAGATCAAGGCGAAATAGCCGCACGCGAAAGATACGATGAACTGGCCTCCCTATCAGAATTCCTATCGCTCTATCCTCAAAAAAAGAAAGTTGAAACCAAGTTTTTAAAAGAAGTTTACATTGAAGATATTCATGTGGGGGAGTTAAAACACTTAGATAAAAGTTTTGTATTGGGTAAATCGGGATTGGAAGCCGGAAAGCTATATACTAAAGCACAAATAAACGAGGCACTGCACCGTTTAGTGGGTACGCGATACTTCCAGAATGTCAGTTATTTGCTCAGCCAGGGCGAACGCGGATATGTGCTTACGCTATTACCCACAGAATCATACAGAAGTAAATATAATTTTGCGGTTCATTACGATAACAGCTATAAAGTAGCTGCCATTTTTAATGTAGCCTTCCGAAATACAATTATCAAAGGATCCAACTTATCCCTGAGTCTTAACCTATCAGAGTACCCCATTTTTAAGGGTGAGTTTATCGATTACCGGGGCAATAATCAGCTGGTGGGTAATTACCTTAAAACAACCTGGGAATTTAATTCAATTCCTCTTTTTGGCAACGACGGCAGCAGCCTGGGTGGTTTTAATCAAAATAACTTAATTTCGGAAGCAGGTATACTCTACACGCCCAATACCAAACAGATTGTGCAAGGAGGTGTGTTTTATAAACGGCAGATAGGTAATTCGGGCCGTGGCCTATTGGATTTATTAACCGACGATGTCAGCCGGATTGGCAACCATTGGTGGGGACTTAACTTTAATTACAATAAAAATTCCTTCGACAAACCGTTTTTTATTAACAGCGGTAGCGAGCTCGACATTGACCTGGCATACCCCTTGGGCTTTGGCACCATTTATACCGGATCGGATAGTGCCTTGGTATTGTTAAACGACCTTGTAAACATACCACGCGAAAAATATTTAAAAGCCAAACTCACGTGGGAGCATTATCTACCGGCTCATTCAAAAATTAGTTTATCCTACTTTCTTTCGGCTGGTGGTGCAACGGAAAACCTGGGCAACGCCCAGTATTTTAACATTGGGGGTTTAAAATCTACAGCCCGTACATTAGACATCCCTTTCCCAGGAATGATACCCAAAGAAGTAAGTGCTCAACAGTTTGTGATGGCACAGTTGCATTTACGTTATCAGGTATTCAACAAACTATTTATTCATCTCTCGGGTGGCGCCATGGACTACGAAACTAAATTTGAACACCTGAGTTTTGCTCCCGGAAGAGGAATTGCTGCCAACCAAGTGGTTTTTGGAGGTAACCTGTTGCTTACGCACAATTCTATTGTAGGCCCTATCGAATTCGGATATGGCAGATCGAACTTACATCACAAAGGCCGATGGTTTTTTACGGCAGGCTTTCCGTTTTAAACTTTTGGATGGATTCCATGTTCATTACGTATGCAAACCGTTATTGAAAAATAGCTATAGCAAAACATCATAAAATGTGGAGGCTTGATTGCGTCTACCCGGCACTGTATTAAAAGCTCTATTATAAAACTGTCTCACTATTTTTTAAAATGAATAAAGACTTATCAAATATCAGAAAAGATTTTACCCAAAAGGAACTAAGCGAGGACACAGTTGTTGAGAATCCCGTGCATCAGTTTAGGCTATGGCTCAATGAGGCCATCGAAAGCGAACAGCCCGAACCAACCGCCATGACTCTCTGCACAGTTTCGCCCGATGCCATACCCTCTGCACGAATCGTACTACTAAAAAAACTGGACGATAACACCGGCTTTTGGTTTTACACCAATTACGACAGCCATAAAGGAAAGGACTTGGCGCATAATCATCATGCTACGCTCAATTTTTTTTGGCCTTTATTAGAGCGGCAGGTACGTATAACGGGCACGGTATCTAAAGTATCCATCTCCGATAGCAACGCCTATTTTGATTCGCGTCCGCTGGATAGCCGTATCGGGGCCATCGCTTCGCCACAAAGCCAGGTAATTGAAAGTAGGGATGAATTAAAGGAACTGTTGGAGGAAGCCAAAAAAGGGCTTATCCAACGACCTAAACATTGGGGTGGATATGCATTGTTGCCCAACGAAATAGAGTTTTGGCAAGGACGAGCCAGCCGCTTGCACGATAGAATCAGGTACAGATTAAGCGGGAAAGATTGGGTACGGGAACGATTGGCACCTTAAATTCCAAAGCCGAGGGTTTCGCTTGCAGTATAACCCTCGGTAGTCTTAAATTAAATATTTGCTTTAAACTGTTCCAGAAAACGCACATCGTTTTCAAAAAATAATCTAATGTCCTTTATCTGATATTTAAGCATGGTAATCCGTTCAATGCCCATGCCAAATGCAAAGCCGGTATATTTTTCACTGTCTATATTGGAGTAGTCCAAAACATGTGGATCTACCATGCCGCAACCCAAAATCTCGACCCATCCCGTGTATTTACAAACGTTACAACCCTTACCCCCGCATAAGCTGCACGAAATATCCATTTCGGCGGATGGCTCGGTAAAAGGGAAATAAGATGGTCGTAATCGTATCTGCGTTTTTTCACCAAACATTTCTTTAGCAAAATAAAGCAAGGTCTGCCTTAGGTCAGCAAAAGATACATTTTCATCGATATACAAACCTTCTACCTGATGAAATATACAATGAGCACGCGCGGATATAGCCTCGTTGCGGAACACACGACCCGGAAAAATAGAGCGGATGGGGGGTTGTGTATTTTCCATCACCCGCACCTGAACCGACGAGGTATGCGTTCGTAACAGCACATCAGGATCTTTTTCGATAAAAAAGGTGTCTTGCATATCACGTGCCGGGTGTTCCTCGGGAAAGTTGAGTGCCGTAAAAACATGAAAATCATCCTCTATTTCGGGGCCTTCGGCAATATTGAAACCCAAGCGTGCAAAAATATCCACTATCTCGTTACGCACTAGCGATAAAGGATGACGACTGCCCAGCTTCATGAGGGTTCCGGGAAGGGTTAGGTCGGATCCTGCACCTCGTACATCGGTATGGGCGAACTGCTCCTTTAATGCCCCAATAAAATCGTGGGCTTCCGTTTTAAGCACGTTAATTAATTGACCCACTTCCCGTTTCTGCTCGTTGGGCACTGTTTTAAAATCGTTAAACAATTGGGGTATGATGCCTTTTTTACTGAGGTATTTTATCCGCAGATGTTCGGCCTCATCCGCTGTTTGGGCGGTCAATTGTTGTATCTCTTCGCGCAGTGCTTTTATTTTATCGAGCATAATCAGCTTTTTTTTATCGTTATCCAGAATCTGCAAATTTAATCAAAAGGATCAAAAGATTGGTAGGATTTAACTTATGAAATAAGTTTTTCCGTGCAGAGTAAGAATCTTTGATCCCTACGAGATAACCTTTACATAAGCCCCGGATAAATACAGGGCTTATGCACAGCCAACTCCTTTGGGGTTTTTAAGCATACCCTATTGACCGCCCAAAATTTTAAAAACCTATTTTCTTAACATCTCAATTTTTAATATTCTGATATCATCAACCGGCCTATCAACAGCATAGGTTTTAGCGGCGGCAATTTTATCTACCACATCCATTCCTCCGATCACCTCTCCAAATACGGTATAATCTCCGTCGAGATGTGGTGCACCCCCAAGCGTGGTATAAGTGTTTATTTGTTGTTGGGTAAACTTTATTCCTTTATCTTTTTCAAGATCTTTTAATTCGTCCAAGGTGAAAAGTCTTCCGGAAACAATATAAAACTGCGAACCATCGGATCGGTTCCTGGGGTTGCGCTCTGCCGGCATTTTTGATGCGGCTACAGCACCTCGCTTATGATATAATCCGGGCACCACATTTGTTTTTAAATCGTAACCGGGCCCCTGCCAGCCAACTATGTCATCTTTATCCGCATATTTACTGTCGGCCGCACCGGTTTGAATCAAAAAATTGTGTATAACCCTGTGCACCAGCAGGCTATCGTAAAACTGATCGCTCACCAATTTTATAAAGTTATCACGGAAAACGGGGGTTCGATTATCCAGTTTTATGGTGATGTTGCCCATGCTGGTCACTATCCTAAATGCCTCAATACTTTTGTAGGATGGATAAACTTTATTGGATTTATTACGAAGTTCGTAGATAGATGCCGGCTGCTCCAATTGATTTTTTGCCAGTGCGGCAATGTTAGCTGAAGGAATCAAAACGGAAACACGACCTGTGTCGGTATCCATGCTTTGTACCAGACCAACCAGATGGTGCAGATAATTAAAAGCAGGCAAACCGTTATAAATTTCCCGACTCAGGAGGTAATGGGTAATAGAGTCCTGCTCCAGCCTTTTTACCGCTGCCTTTGGAGCATACATTTTTTTTTGCTTGCGGTAGAGTCCTGCCACTGTGTCGGGGATACTTCTAATAGCCTTATCAATATCCAGATAATTTAGATTTTTCTTCCACGTTTTTAATATCACTAAGTTTTGATCAATACTGTACGCGGTATAGCCTGCCACATCGTTATAATTATCGGATCCGATAATGGCCGCTTTGGCTTTAAAAGCACCTTTTATTAAATCGAGATGGGTAACCAGTAGGTTAGCGGTAATGTAAAATCCATATCCCTTTTTTAGCGTGCGGTTGTAGTGATCGTAGGTTTGAATGCGTACAATGCCTTTGATATTGCGCTGATACGATCCTTTGGGTCGGATATTCTCCGGCTTGGTACTACCCTTTCTTTCCTGGCCGGATTTACATCCAACCAATATAAGGCTCACTAACAATATTATTCCTAATTTATTCATATGGCAAAGCTACAGCAACCTAAGCACCAGCTTAACATCTTTTAAAGGACGGTTGTTTTTATCGGTTTTTAAAGCTGCTATTTGTTCCATTACATTAAATCCGCTTATCACCTCGCCAAAAACAGTGTACTCGCCGTCGAGCTCGGGCAGTCCACCAATTGAAGTATAAACCTCACGTTGCTCCGGGCTAAACTCCAACTTGTTAGATAAGGCGTACTCAAAGGCAATCTTTTCCTTTATCTCACGCAGTAGCCGGTTAAACTCGTGTGGGTCGTCCGCTTTTAGCTTTTTAAGTTTTTCTTTATGCGGCAGGTAAAACTCTTTTTTTAATTTAATCATAATAGGATTATTGGTAGCCTTCTCCAGCAAATCCAGCTCTTTATTGGTATAAACCCTGCCTTGCACAATATAGAACTGGCTAATGTCCGACATTAAAAAATGATTGATATCCTCGGGCTGGCGTGGAGCACAAATGGCTCCTTTTTTATGAAACCTATTTTCGCGAAACTCCGAATCGATGGTTAATTTTGAACTGCCGTAACCGATGTGTTTACCGGGGGCTGCATTTTTAGAATCGGACGATCCACCCTGAATCACAAAGTCTTTTACCACCCGATAAAATAAGGTACCATCGTAATGACCTTCCTTGGCCAACTTTAAAAAGCTATCTCTATGCTTAGGCGTATCATCGTAAAGCATAATTTTAATATCGCCCAAGGTGGTAGATAAAATTACGTTTTTACTTTGTGCATAGCCAAGGCAAGTCCAAAATACAAATATCGCTGTAACAAAGCACTTTTTCATTCTCTAATCTACTTTACTCCCTGATTACCTTTACATCCAATATCACCACATCTTTCAACGGTCTGTTGCGGCCATCAGTTTGTTCCTGTGCAATCCGCTCTATCACCTCCAGGCCATAACGGCGGCCAAACAATGAAGCTATTTGTTCAAATAAGGTTTTATCCTCTATTACCTCACCAAAAACGGTATAACCACCATCCAAATGCGGCGTGCCACCGCGCGTTTTATATATTTCTTTTACCCTTTCGGGCATAGTAAATTCGGGCTGTGCGGCGTATTGTTTCTGCACCTCGCCCATCACAAACTTTTGCATATCCATCATGCTATCCTGGTCGCCTAATTGTTGAAGCGTATTTAATGAATCTTCGTATTGTGCAAGCACTTGGTTAAATATTTCTCGTTTTTTATCCTCCCTAAATTTGTTCTCAAGTTTGGTTAACTTGGAATCGTTACTTATCTCGCCCTGCACAATGTAAAACTGCGAGCCCGAAGATCGTCTTTCCGGATTTTGCCTATCTCCTTCGCGGGCTGCAGCCAGCGCCCCTTTCTTATGAAAAAACTTTGGGTAATCTATTTCTGCAGGTAAAGTATAGCCGGGTCCGCCTTGACCGAGTGCCACACCACCTTGCGCATTTTTAGAATCCGGGTCGCCTCCCTGAATCATAAAATTTTTGATGACTCGGTGAAACAGCGTTCCGTTAAAATAACCTTCTTTCGCCAGCTTTAAAAAATTATCACGATGTACAGGGGTTTCGTTGTAAAGCTTTAGCTTCAGGTTTCCGTAATTGGTTTTTATACGCACAATGGGCTCGCCCGACTTAGACGAACAGGCAACAATGGCCATAAAAAGAAAAGCCCATATGAACGAGGTGGTTTTTTTCATAAGTATAAACTAAAGTCAAGATTATGTATATCAAGATTAAGAAACGAGACGACACTAAACTTAAAGGATACTTATAATTTATCGTCGAAATATTCGATCATCGCCTGTTTAAGTATTCTTTCCCTTTCCGAAGGGGCTAATTCTTCTAATTGCTTAAGCACGGTAAAAGTAGGCCACCCTTCCTCGTCAGTACCATTTGAGGCATAAAACCCTTTGTGCCGAAATAAAACACAGCGCCCCAGATTTATCAGATCCATTTTTTCCTCTTTCGAGTATTTTATATATCCTGTACCTCTCTCCTGTATCCCAATCAGGAAAAGCAGAAAATCAAAATCGGCCAACACCTTAAACTTTTTGCTTACCTTTAAAAGCATTTCTTCCCAACTCTCGTCTTTATATTCCATTATTATAATTTAATTCAAAATTACTAATATTTCATTTTCTGCCAAGCCCTATATTTTTATCGCTTCAAATTCAATTAACGATGCCGGTCCATAATGTCCATCTCCTTCATTTAATTGTGAAATAAACTCAACATTACGTATAATTTTAAAATCAACAAAATCATTAGCCAACATACTTGTTGAATAAAGCATGTCGATATTACCCGGTCCGCCACTGTTGTAGTGTATTTGTTCTTTTGAAAAACCTACAACAAACAACCTCCCTCCGGCTTTTACAAGTGAGGCCAAAAAAGTATGTATTTCTTTTCTAAGCTGGGGGGGAAGATGAAAAAATGAGAGTGCAACAGCATCAAAAGATTGGGGCTGAAGGTTGGTTTCAGTTATATCTCCTAAAAGATATTCAAAGCTTACGCCATACTTAGCGGCCAATTTTTTTGCTTTATTTTTAGCTACGCTGCTTTGATCCAAGGCCACCACATCCCAATTTCGCATAGCGGCATAAATTGCATTTCGACCCTCACCCTCGCCCGGAAACAGAATTCTTCCGGCAGGGATACTATCTATAAATGATTTAACCTGAGGATTGGGCTGTGTGCCATATATATACTCTTCTGAGGCATAGCGCTCGTTCCAAAATGATTTCATAAAACTGGATAATTAGTTAGGCAGATAAACCAGTAGGCTACTTAAATGGTTCATTCGGTAATAAAGCGATAGTAATAAACACAAAAAAGACCCAGGGTTATCGGGTCTTTCTTATGAAGGATTTTTTTCAGATTTAAGGGAAAAGGATTTATTTTTTTTCCGGCGCTAATATAGGATTTATTTTTTTATTTTTAACAAAGTTTTAACATTTTAGTTGCCACCTTCGGGTTACAACATGCTGTTTTTTGATCTTTACCACAAAAAAAGAGACCGGACAAAAATCCAATCTCTTTTTTATGGCTCCTCTTCCAGGACTTGAACCTGGGAACCTCCCGTGATGAAAAATCACGG